>JACRJM010000008.1 GCA_016219965.1 Candidatus Schekmanbacteria bacterium | reverse complement strand
CTCAAACCAGATGACAATTTTTCAAGAGATTTGTTTAATGCTGAGGTAGATGTAGTAAGGTTGCGTTGTGCATTGATTGATTCTATGTTCGTGTTAATACGTAATGCCATGCTAATTCCTCCTTGAAAGTTTCGCTATTTGGTTAATAGCTGAGATTAAAGCTTCCATACTTTAATCTCTAATGGTTTAAATCTGATCAAAAAACTAAAATCGTTAATAATTCCACCTCCTTTCTCTTTCAGTTTACAGTTTCTTGTGTCGGATGGGTTTGTATACTCTTTACACTATCTTTTTGCGGGTATATTTAACAAGATTCTTGCCTGTTAACTTGTTGATTTATTTATATATATTCTTTTTATAAAGGAATTGAGAACAGATATTAATGTGTAATTATAGTTTTTTTTGCAGATATACATTTTACGAACAAGACAAAAAATAGGAAACACTTATTGCTCTGCAAAGTTGACATAAATAGATACACCTGCTAATTGTTTTACAAAAACATGGGAGGGGAAAGTCATGATGCAAAAATCCGAAGTGGTAAATTTTTTAATGGATGTCATCAGGCGTTATGAGCAGTTATGTCTTCGGTATAACCCCTCTGCAAAGATTGAAAGAAAAACGTGGGATATCCCCATGGGAAAGCTGGATGTAAGCATTTCAAGCGGTGAACAGTTTGATAAAGCGAGCATGATATACTGTGATCTCAAGATTGATACCCCTCCGGTGCTTGCAGAAAAACTTGGGCAGAAAGGAAGCAAGGCTGATGCTATGGTTCTCGAGCTTCATTTCTTTCCCATAAATCCTTTTATCCCAAAGGCGTATATTGAGCTTCGAGCAAATATAACTGACAAAGTTGTGTTCGCAGGTGGTACGGATATAAAATCATATTATTCGAATGAAGAAGATGAAAAATACTTTGCTGATGGGATAAAAGAGCTTTGCAAGAGGCATGGCAAGGACTATGAGGAATTGAGACAGGTAAGGGCAAATTTTTTTAAATCCAAGTATACCAACAAAAAGGTTGGAGCTCACGCCGGCATTTACTCATTCCATCTTGAAGAAAGCGACTATCCATTTATGAAGGATATGGCTGACACCTTTATAAAACTCTATTTTGACCTTGTTGAAAAGTGTAAAGGTCAGAAGTTTACGCAGAATGATATTGACTACAAGCTTAAACAGCACGGCGCGTGGGTACAGTGGACTCTTCTTGAGGATAGCGGCACGATATTCGGAATCGAGAAGGGAATACCGGCAGAAGCTCTGCTCGGGGCGATACTTCCTCCAACAGCAAAGTTTTTTCCTTGATGAAACTGTAGGATTGAGTAAATGCTATTTATTGCATTCACTAAGGAATAAAATTGAAGGGATAACAAATGAGTCTGAAATCTGACTTTATGGAATTTGCTGAAAGGGAACTCAAAATACCGCTCGTAGGAATTGTTGCAGCTGATGATTTTTCGGGTGCTGACATGGAAAGGCTCTCTTTCGTCCAGAAAAAATTTGCGGAGGCTACACCTCTTTCAGGAGGGATTGAAACTGTTTTTCAGCCTAAAGATTTGTTGCCTGAAGCAAAATCTGTAGTAATAGTTGGAACTCCTGGGTTTTTGGGGAGGATGCAAAGCTTTGAGGAGTGCCGAAGGGAACTTCTAGGATGTGCTGAGCAGTCTCACGTGAATGTGAAATATCTTCAAAATAATGCAGAGAGGAGTTCAAAGCTTACTGATTTTTTTACAGGGAAGGGCTGTCAGTGTTTTTCAATGACTGGAGGTTCATTTCCTATAAAGCTCATGGCTTCTAAGTGTGGGGTAGGTGTTTATGGGAAAAATGCCGTCATCCTTCATCCTGATTACGGGTCATGGATAACACTGGGAGCTTTTATAACTGATGCAGAAATGGAGCCCGATCAGTCAATGAATGATGTTTGCGGGAAATGTGATCTTTGCATGAGAGCTTGTCCTACTAACGCACTATCTGTGCCTTACAGGTGCGATATGACAAAGTGTATTGATTTTCATCTTGGGCATAACAAAAAAAATATTCCCCATGAAATACGGGCAAAGTGCGGCAATCTGCTTGGAGAAGGGTGTACCGTATGCAGGGATGCATGTCCGAAAAACCGGAATCTAAAAAAAGTAGAAGGATATGAAACTCCAAAAGAACTTCTTTATCCGCCGCTTTTTAAGATAGCAGAGATTACTGATGAAGAATGGGATAATGGATATGCAATGACGCTTATGGGTTTTTTTCTGATGGACAAGAAGTATCTTCAGCGCAATGCAGTTCTAGGTCTCGGGAATTTCCACGATGAAAGGGCACTTCCGGTATTACAGAGCTTGCTTTATAATAGTGATGAAGAACTTGCAGGATATGCGGCTTGGGCAGCAGGCATGATCGGAGGAGAAATGGCAAGACAAATGCTTAATTCGGCATTGAACAGAAGGACGGAAGATAGTATAAGAAGTGAAATAGAATTTGCTCTCTCAGAGGCAAATTAAGTTATAAAAATCGAAGGGGGTTTTTAGATGCCAAATGTAATTCAATTCAATCCCAAGAAGTGTACAAGTTGCAAGAGGTGCGAAGCAGCATGCTCGCATAAATACTTCAATGTATTTACGAGCTTTTATTCCAAAATCAAATGTGTGACTTTTGATGAGGAACATCTTTATTATCCGCTAACCTGCTTCCAGTGTGACAATCCTCCGTGTCTATCTGTCTGTCCTGTAGACGCAATCTCTAAAGATCCTGAATCAGGTATAGTTAGGATAGATGAGGAGACATGTACAGGGTGCGGGGCATGCATTGATGAATGTCCGGTTAAACATATTTTCCCTTATGATGATTTAGGACATGCCATTAAATGTGATTTTTGTAACGGGAATCCTGAATGCGTTATTTTTTGTAAGGACAGAGCTATCGAGTGGAGAGAAATTACTCCTGAGGAGAAAGCTGAAAGAGAAAAGCTCTTCGCAGATCTTGGGGAAAAACTTAAGGGGGTAAAAGAACTATGAAAGGATGGACTGGAAAAATCCTTAGGATAAATCTTACGGAAAGCAAGTGTACTGTTGAGCCTTTAAACGAGGACCTTGCAAAAAAATATATAGGTGGAAGAGGAATTGCGTCAAAGATGCTCTTGGATGAGATTGATGCAACTATAGACCCGCTTTCCCCAGATAACAAATTGTTTATAATGACCGGTCCGCTTACAGGGACAGGTGCTCCCTGCGCAGCAAGATTCATGGTTGTGACTAAATCTCCACAGACCGGGACAATTGCATGTTCCAATTCAGGCGGATACTGGGGACCGGAGTTAAAGGCTGCTGGTTTCGATGGCATAATCCTTGAAGGAAAGTCTCCAAAGCCAATCTATATCTGGATCAACAACGACAAGATTGAATTGAAGGATGCATCTGAGCTTTGGGGGATGAATACCCATGAGACTACAAAAGCCCTAAAATCAAAGACAGATCACAGGGCAAAGGTTGCATGTATCGGACCTGCCGGAGAAAAGCTTGTTCTAATGGCAGCAATAATAAATGACATGAACAGGTCTGCTGCCAGGTCAGGTGTTGGTGCAGTGATGGGTTCAAAAAATGTTAAAGCTATCGCTGTGAGAGGTACAAAGGGTTTTGCAGTGGCTGACGGGTTCAGGGATGTGAATGTTGAGATTTCAAACCTCTTCAAAGGAGATGTTGCCAAGGGGTATGGTTACTTTGGAACTCCAATGGCTGTTGATTACTGCAATGCAGTAGGCATTTTCCCTACCAACAACTACCGTGAAGGAGTTTTCGCAGGTGCTCCGAATCTCAACGGACAGGCAATAAGGGACAAGATACTTGTAAGGAAAAGAAGTTGTCACGGCTGTGTGCTGGGTTGTGGGCGCGTGACCAGGGTCAAGGAAGAAGGTTTCGAAGGAACAGGGGAAGGCCCTGAGTATGAAACTATATATGCATTTGGTTCTACCTGCGGGATTGACAATATAAATGCAGTGGCAAAGGCGAATTATATCTGCAATGAGCTAGGTATGGACAGCATATCTGTGGGTGTAACTATTGCGACGGCAATGGAACTTTTTGAACTCGGGCTTATAAGTGAGAAAGAAGTCGGAATGCCTCTTAAATTTGGTGATGCGAAGGCAATGGTAGAGCTTACAAGAAAAACAGGTCTTCGCGAGGGCTTTGGAGATCTCCTTGCACTTGGCAGTTACAGGCTTGCAGAAAAATATGGAAGACCTGAACTCTCAATGACTTCGAAAAAAATGGAGATATCAGCTTACGATCCGCGCGGTGCAAAAGGGATGGCGCTTACATATTCTACCAACCCTCGTGGTGGAGACCATACGAGAGGAGCTACGGTTTTTGCAGAACTTTTCGGTATTCCAAAAAAAGTTAAAGCTAAGATAACAGAGGGGAAAGCTGAACTAGCACGGGATTTTCAGAACCTTAATGCTGCGATTGATTCGACAGGTGCCTGCCTTTTTGCCACTGTTGTTGTCCAGCATGAACCTTTTACCAAGCTTATCAGTGCAGCAACTGGACACAATTTCACGCTTGATGATTATATAAAGGCTGGAGAAAGAATATTTAACGTTGAGAGGCTTTTTAATGTTAAAGCAGGGTTTACAAGAAAAGATGATTCCCTGCCTCCGCGCGTCATAAGTGAACCTATGTCTGAGGGGCCATCGAAGGGGGAAACAGTTGATTTCGAACCGATGCTTACAGAGTACTATGCTTTGCGCGGTTGGGACAACAACGGCGTGCCTACAAAGGAAAAGATTTCAGAACTCGGGATTTAAAGGCAGTTACAAAGTTCCCAGAAGTTTTTTAAATCTCAGCTTCAGAGGGATAACTGCAGCCTCAAGGCAAACAGTGTAGTTTATCTTTGATTCCCCGTTGCGACGTTCAATGAAGACTATAGGTATCTCGCTTATCTTTGCATTCAGATGGAACGAGCGGTATGTCAGCTCTACGAGGAAAGCATAGCCATCGGAGAACATATGGTCCAGAGGGATTTTGTTTAAAAGCTCGCTTCTGAAACATCTGAAGCCACTTGTAAAATCTGTAAGCTTTAGACCTGTAAAAAATCTCACGTATTTGTTTGCCCAGAGACTTAAAATGAGCCTGCGGAGAGGCCAGTTAACTATGCTTATTCCGTTAAGATATCTTGAACCAACGACAAGGTCTGCACCTTTTGCCGCCTCAAGAAAATTTTTCAGATATTGAGGCTGATGTGAAAGGTCAGCATCCATCTGCAAAATGTATTTGTAATTTTTCGCAAGGGCGATCTTCATTCCTGCTCTGTACGCAACACCGAGGCCTTCCTTTTTCTCTCTGTTAAGCACCATGACACGCCCCTCATGTTTGTGCGCAAGTTCATTTACAAGTTCTTTGGTTCCGTCAGTAGAATTGTCATCAATAATAAGAATGTCAAACTGGTGGTCGTAAGTTGATAGGATCTCATTTACTATGACACCTATGTTTTCAATCTCGTTATAAGTCGGAATTAGTATTATATTTTCAGACATTCGCTCATTACCTGTCTAATTTAATATCTTTAATATCTTCCTTTTGGGCTGTGAAATTAGAGGATTCCGATGCAGCTTTTCTGAATCCTTCAAAAAGGTGCGGATAATAATTGTTTAACTCCGCTCCCCTTAATATATTTTCAGCAATATCTATATTATAACCGTATCTGATAAATAAAGCTTTGCCAATCCCTTCCATGATGAATTCCGCCGAAGTGACTCCTAAAGGGATTTCAATCTCTCTTATAATGAAAGGAATGTAAAAACCATATTTATCTGCCATACTTAATCCTATTCCTCTAAATATAAATTCTTTTTCTTCTTTACTCAGAAGCTCTATTGTCTCAGGCAACAGGTTTAAATGTTGTTTATAAAGAGTAAAAAATTGTTCTCCCAGTGATTCAAGCAGTTCAGCCCTTGCGAAAAAAGGGATACTGTTATCTTGCGTCATATCAACGGCAAACTTAATATTTCCATGCAACTGTTTTATAAGACTTCTCCCTATTCCGCTATAAACTGCGCTTTTTTCCAGCCTGCTGTAAGACAATTTTTCAACCCTTGTCACAGTTGCTTTAAGATTCCCTTCCTCAGTCAAAAGCCTTTCACCCAGGGATTTTAGAAAAAATATTCTATATTCCTCGGGTACATCTCTGATGATATTTTTTATATCTGTTTCTGGGACGGTGCTTTCATCCACTGCTCTTGCCATTCCAATAAATCCGAAACGCTGAAACTTTTCAGGGAATTTCTTAATGTTATTAATGGAATTCTTATAAAGATTAAATATGGAATTAGCCCCAATTTCCTTCCCATTCCCTTCGTAGAAGTAAGTTTCGAGATCGTATGGAAGGTTTGCATCAATAAGGGGATAGAGTGGTTCATATTGTTCAAAGTGTTTTTTCCATATTAGTCCTTTGCCTGCGATGTACATCCCTATACCGGAATAATATTCATGACGGTAGGCAGCGTCTATTCCTTCACCGATCGAAATATACTTGTTGAAATCTAACTCGTATTTTTTAGGAATAGACCATCCGAATCTCATAAATGAGAATCCGTCCATCATGGAATATTTGAGAGGGTCTGATCTGTCAGGTATCCATCTGTTAGCAAGCAATCCTATGATGAGAAAAAATGCCAGTAGAATTATTCCCGATGATTTCCATACTCTTCCTTTTGAAGAAAGAAACCGTTCTGTCAAAAGTCCAAGCGTAAGAAATGCATAGGGGTAAATATGTGTTATGTATCTTAATCCATAAAGTCTATCATCAAGTTTATCCCCTGTGAAAACTTTGCTTAAAAGAAAGAACAAGGTAAAAGCAATGAATCCTCCAAGCAGAATGATTTCCTTTGTTTCACGATTTAAAGGTTTACTTTTCTCTGACTCTGGATTTGTTTTTTGAAAAATAGAAAAAAGGGCTTTTCTGTTTTCAATGATTAGCAGAATAAATCCTCCAATGAAAATAAGATAGAACACAAACT
This sequence comes from Candidatus Schekmanbacteria bacterium, assembly GCA_016219965.1. Classification (NCBI taxonomy): domain Bacteria; phylum Candidatus Schekmaniibacteriota; species Candidatus Schekmanbacteria bacterium. The sequence continues at coordinate 7,612 of JACRJM010000008.1, read as the reverse complement.
GCACAGGAGAAAAGGAAATGCTGCTGGGGTTATAAAAATCAAAAAGGCCGGGGATATCAAAGGTAAAATATTTTAATACTTTGCCAATAAAAGTGAGAGCTGAGCTTCCCTTCTCACCAATTGAATAACGTTTGACAATTGAAAGACCTTCAAAATGGTGCGTTAAGTTATAGTATATCCATGGTGAAAATCCTGCTGTGAAAGATGCACAATATAGAGATGTTTTTTTCCAAAACAATTTTCCTCTGTTTAACATTAAAAAAATGAGCAGGCTGTAAGCTATCGCATAAAGAGAGATATATGCGAAAAAAAGTGAAAACCCGGAAACCGCACCCAATAACAAAGTATATAAGATTTTATCACTGTTATGTTCATTTTCTATAAATTCAAGAAGCAGAAAATATATTATCCACACAAGACAGATAGATTCAGTGTGGTTTCCCCATGATACAAGAGTAGATTCTGTGAAAAGAGACGGGGAGAATATATAAATCAGGGAAGACAGCAGGGCAGCACGTTCACCTATATGGCGTCTGATGGTAAGAAAAAAAAATATCAATCCCAGCGCTGATATCGTGAGTCCAACAAGTTTGAGGGCAAAATAAGTTTCACCGAAAATAAGGAAAAAAGGGACTGCGAGAATACCAATGACAAGCGATCCCCCGTGATATGGTGTGAACATGTAATCAAAAAAAGGAAGGCTCAACCCTTTTATAAGATCTCTAGCAATGTTGCCATTGTATAACTCTTCATCATTCCACATGAATGTTCCGGAGGATAGAACCCAGAGGCGGGCAAGAACATATATAATGACCAGACATACAGGGATGCCAATATTTCTGAAGGGACTGCTTTTATTGATTATTTCTTCTTCTCCTTTTTTTTGAAAAACAACCAGTTCTGGCTTGAAGCATCCTTTTTAGAGAATTTATCTTTTTTCAGTTTGATCAGGCACCACACGCCTATAATTTTTTCCCCGCAAATTTCAGCAATTATCCTGTCGTCTTTAATTTCAAGTGGAGCCCATGTTCCCTTATCCCATATTTTTACATCTCCTGCACCATATTCACCTTCCGGAATTTCCCCCTCAAAGTTTTCATAGCCGATCGGATGGTCTTCAGTCTGAACTGCAAGGCGTTTTGCAATGCCGGAAAGATCAGGTTCTTTAGGGATCGCCCAGGACTTTAGTACTCCTTCAATCTCAAGTCTTAAATCATAATGGAGGTGCGATGCATGGTGCTCCTGAATTGTGTAGATAAGATTTTCACCTCTGGGGGGGAAATCTTCGCCCGAAGGTTCAGTGGTTTTTTTAAAATTCCTCTTCTTCCTGTATTGTTCAAGAGGCATAACAAAAGAACCTTTTACATTTATTTGATTTTGCCGGCAGACGGGCAGACTTTGTTCAATGGACAAATACCGCATGCAGGCTTTCTGGCAAAGCAAACCTCCCTGCCGTGCCGTATAATGCGGGAGTTGAAATTGCCCCATTCAGATTTTGGGATTATTGCCATCAGATGTTGTTCAATTTTTTCAGGATTGTCTGAATCAGTGAGTCCAAGCCGTTTTGAGACTCTGCTTACATGAGTGTCAACCGCAATGCCGTCTATTATCCCAAACCCGAATGTGAGGATTATGTTTGCCGTCTTCCTGGCAATACCGGGAAGCGCTGTAAGTTCTTCCATTGTCTTAGGGATTTTCCCGCCGTATTTCTCAACAAGAATATTAGATGTTGCTATAATGTTTTTTGCCTTGTTCCTGAAAAACCCTGTTGATCTAATATCATTTTCGAATTCAGAAGGAACAGCTTCAGCTACTGATTGTACGGTCGGATATTTTTTGAAAAGATCCTTTGTAACAATATTTACCCTTTTATCTGTGCATTGCGCTGAAAGAATTGTTGCAACAAGAAGCTGGAATGGGTTTTTACATTCAAGTGCGATTGTCGCATCAGAATAGGTTTTCTCCACAATAGCCAAAATCTCATTGACTCTTTCTTGAGACTCTTTTTTTGCCATATTAGTCATTCCAAGTTTGTACTTTAGGAGTACTATTTGAGATATTCAAGCAAAAAAAGAGGAACTATTATCAGATTAAATAGTTCCTCTTTATATTTTTTATCCGGTTGTGCTTTTTATCTGAGCCCAATCTCTATCATAAGCCCGAATGCATCTTTCGGATGAACAAAAACATAAGGTGTAGGTACTTCCTTTATGCTCCCATCTGCCATCTTTATTTTTGTTATCCAGTTAAGTTGTTCTTTACCTACGATTCTTACTCCTTTTGATTCGAGTTCTTTGATAGCTTCATCTACGCTGTCAACCTGAAAGCATACGGTAAGGATTCCTTCCCCACGCTTCTCAAGGAGCTTTGCTATATTGCCGTCAGGCTTTGAAGGTGACATAAGCTCAATCTGGAAATCCTGTCCCAGAGTGACATAACATGACTTTAGTCCTTCAGGTTCTATTTCATCATATACGATCGGAAAATTTTCAGTTTCATCTTTTCTGTATACGATCCCTTTTTTTGCGCCAAAATTGTTCACAAAAAAATCTACTGCTTTCTCTAAATCTTTTACGATCACTCCAAGTCTATGAACATCTTTAACCTTTGGCATTGGATATCCTCCGTCTTATTTTTTATTGTCACACTATCTTTTCGGCCCTGAGTTTTGCTATCTGGTCAGCACTTAAATTAAGTATATTGGAAAGCACTTCGTCCGTATTCTGGCCGAGGAGCGGGGCAGGTCCTGGCTTTACCTTGTCAACACCTGACATCTTAAGTGGCAGGTCAACGATCTTTACTTTTCCTATTGGAGTCTGTTCGATTTCAGGGAACATCTGCCTTGCATTTGCATGGGGGCACTCGAAGATATCTTTTGAGTCCTGTACTGGTCCTACGGGGACTCCACCCTGAAGGAGAAGATCTGTTGCCTCCTTCTTTGTTTTGTCCTTCATCCATTCGTCTATGATTGGCTTCAATATGCCTGCATTCTTTGCCCTATTGGGGCCGGAGTTAAATCTTTCGTCTTTTGCAAGATCTTCCCTGCCTATGGTCTGACAAAGCTTTCCCCAGATAGATTCAATGGGAATAATCATTGCTACATATCCGTCCTTAACCTTGTATGGTCCGATTGGGTATACAAGAGACTCCTTACCGCGTCCCATGATATTGCCTGTAAGGGAGTATGCAGTTAGGGCTCTTTCATTAAGGGATATCATGTTGTCGTACATAGAGCTGTCTATGAACTGTCCCTCTCCGGTCTTCTCGCGCACCATTAATGCAAGAAGTATTCCGTAAGCAGCCATTACCCCTGAGTATATATCACCCAGAGCAATACCCAGCCAGTTCGGAGGGCCGTCCTCTTCTCCCACATTGTGCATCAGTCCGCCCATTGACTGTACAACCATGTCAAAAGCAGTTCTTTTCTGAAATGGCCCTTCGAATCCCTTCATCTGTCCGAAACCGCTTATGGCGGCATATATTATTCTTGGATTTATCTCACGCAGAACGCTGTAGCCGAGACCATTTTTATCCATGAATCCAGGCCTGAAATTCTCAACAATTACGTCGCTTTCTTTGACAAGTTCTTTGAAAATCTCTTTTCCACGCTCGCTGTTGATATCAAGGGTAATTCCCTTCTTGTTTCTGTTGAAACGGAGGAAATAGCCGCTGAATTTTTCTCCCTTAGCATTTTTTATTATGGGACCCATTTCTCTTGCTGAGTCCCCTGTGCCCGGAGATTCTATCTTTATTACTTCTGCGCCCTGTGCAGCCAGCATCATCGTACAATATGGTCCTGCTACCTGGTTTTCCACGCCCAGAACCCTTATGCCGTCAAGGGGGCGTCTCGGATTGCTCATGATTTATCCTCCTTTTTAACGCGTTTATTTCTATAAATAGACTTTCCCTTCGTATTTCCCATATACCTCGCGAAGTGCATCGCTTATTTCACCAATGCTTGCATAGCATTTTACAGCTTCTATCATTGTTGGCATGATATTCTCTTTTGTCACAGCCACTTCTTTTATTTTTGAGAGTATTTGTTTTACCTTTTCGTTGTCTCTGTCTCTTTTAACCTGCCTTAAGCGTTCTTTCTGATTTCTCTCTACATCAGGGTCGACCTTGAGTATCGCAGTCTTCTGCTGTTTATTGTCTCTGTATTTATTGACACCTACGATCGCCTTTTCCCCCTTCTCAATTTTCTTCTGCATCTTGTACGATTCTCTCGCTATCTCTTCCTGGATATATCCTTTTTCTATTGCTATTACGGAGCCTCCCATTTCATCTATTTTCTGGATATATTTGAGAGCTTCTTTTTCAAGCCTGTTTGTAAGAGTTTCTACATAATATGAGCCGCCGATAGGATCAACGGTTTTTGCAATTCCGGATTCTTCAGCTATTATCTGCTGCGTTCTCAGAGCTATTGTGACCGACTCTTCCGAGGGGAGCGCCAGAGATTCATCATACGACGATACAAATATGATATTTCCACCGCCCAAAAGCATTGCCATTGATTCAATGGTTGCTCTTATTATATTATTCAAAGGCTGCTGGGCTGTCATTGTTGAACCGGCCGTGTAGCCGAAAAACCTTACCTGCATCGAACGGGGGTCTTTGGCTCCGAACCTTTCCCTCATCATCTTTGCCCACATCCTGCGGCATGCCCTGAACTTTGCTATCTCTTCGAAAAACTCACCATCGCCTGAGAGGAATATAAGAAGCCCATGTGCAAAGTCGTCGATGTTCAAACCTCTTTCCTTTGCGGCAGTCAGGTAGCTTATGGCATTGGCAAGCGTAAATGCCAGCTCCTGTACGGCATTTGAGCCTGCTTCGCGCATATGGTAGCCGCAAATCCGCTGAGGTGATGATTTTGGCATATATTTAGAACAATATTCATAAATATCTGTAACGAGTTTTATTGATGGCTTTACCGGAAATATGTAAGCTCCGCGGGCAACGTATTCTTTTAGGATATCATTCTGCATGAATACTTCGATATCGCTTTTGGGTATTCCCTGTTTTTCAGCGATTGCAATATACATGGAAAGTATTATTGTAGCCGTTGCATTGATAGTCATAGACTGGCGTATTTCACCTATGGAAATACCGTCAAAGAGTATCTCAAAATCGCGAAGGGTATCAACAGCCGCGCCAACTTTTCCGACTTCGCCGCTTGCAACCGGATGGTCGGAGTCGTAACCCAACTGCGTAGGAAGATCGAAAGCTACGCTGTTTCCCTTCTGTCCCTGCGCAAGAAGATACTTATATCTTTTGTTTGTATCTTCGGCACTGCCGAACCCGGAGTATTGACCCATTGTCCATAGCTGGCTTCTGAACATGGATGGAGTTATGCCCCGGGTATAAGGAAACTGTCCGGGAAATCCCAGGTCTTTTTCAAAATCAAATCCCTCTTTATCAAGTTCAATTGGCGTATAGACCCTTTCAACAGGGATTTCTGAGTTTGTCTCAAATTGTTTAGCCCGTTCAGGTGCTGTTTTTAAATAATCAGCAAGTTCATTTTTTTCCCATTCCAGCTTCTGCTGCTCAATTTTCTTTAGTTCGTTCTTGTCCATTAAAGTTGCCTCTCCGATTTTATTTCTAACAGTATCTCAAACCTTGATTATGCATGCTTCCCCTTCGCCTATGCCTCCGCAAATTGTTGCAAGCGCATAGCCACCTCCACGTCTCTTAAGCTCATAGGCAAGGGTCATAACAAGTCTTGCGCCTGTTGCGCCTGTGGGATGACCTATGGCGATGGCTCCCCCGTTTACATTTGTTTTTTCCCTTATGGCAGCGATTTTAGCATCATCGTTGTTTCCGAGAATCTTCGTTGATATGAGAGGCATTGCGGCAAATGCCTCGTTAATTTCTATCAGGCTTATATCATCAATGGTGAGCCCAGCTTTCTTTAAAGCTATTTGTGCGGTGTAACCGGGGATAGAACCAATCCTCTGAGGATGGCCCGCATTTCTTACATGAGAAACAATAGTTGCAATCGGTTTAAGTCCTAATTCTTTAGCTTTAGTCTCGCTCATAAGGACTACTGCACTTGCTCCTGTGTTGAGTCCCGGCGCATTTCCGGGTGTTACTGTGGGGCTGTCATAAACAGTTTTCAGTTTTGCGAGCTGTTCTATTGTTGTTTCGGGGCGCGGAGGTTCGTCCTTGCTGAACATTACAGGATCTCCCTTCCTCTGCGGAATGGGTACGGGCACTATCTCATCGCCGAATTTCCCGCTTTCGAATGCTTTTGCCCATGCCTGCTGGCTGCGCAGTGCCCATCGGTCCTGGTCTTCTCTTGAAATGCCAAATTCAACTGATTCTATTCCTGCCTGCAGGGCACGTGGAACGCCTGAATATGGACACTTGATTACAAGCTGGTCCTTAAGTGTTATGTCCCCGATCTTTTGCCCCCATCTCGCTTCATGGATGAAATATGGGACCTGGCTCATGTTTTCCGCGCCACCTGCAACAGCAACAGCAATCTGGCCGAGCATTATGTTTTGAGATTCAAGCCCTATTGCTGTGAGACTTGAACAGCATGCCCTGTCTAATGTGTAAGCCGGAACGGAGTCAGGGATTCCTGCATTTAGCTCTGCCTGCCTTGCAATAGACCTGTCTGAGCCCGGAAGGTTTACTCCTAACGCAACCTCTTCAACCTTTGCAGGGTCAAGCTTTATACGGTTCATAGCTTCTTTTATTGCAATTCCGCCAAGCTGAGCGGGTGTAAAATCTTTAAGTATACCCCCAAAGTTTCCAAATGGAGTTCTTACTGCACTTACTATTACAACTTTCTCCATGATAAGCTCCTCTCCAGTATTTAAAAGGTCATTATATTGCGAATTTTCTGCCAAGTTTCCGCGGAGATTTATGACACGTCTAAAACGGCGCTATACTTAGCAAAATAGAGATACTTTGTAAAGCCTCAATTGGTTGATATTATTCTTCATATCTATACATACTACACCTTTCAAATCTCTTCCAATAAAAAACCGAGTAGTCACTCGATTTTCTGCTTGACTAATAATATTATTTAAGTATGCTGCGCCCAGCAGTTTAGGTTGATAACTATTTAATTAAGATGAAATGAAGGAGGAAGTATTATGACAAGGACAGTACAGAATTTAGAAGGTCAGTATATTTATCAGTATATTGTTCCGGAAAAAGAGGGTGTGCAGGTTTACAGGATGCCTCCCTGCGCAAAGGGCGGCGACACCTATCAGGTTATAGCTGATTTTGAAGGAACAGCAGAAGAGGCTTTCGATGCCATCACAGATTTTGAACTTATGCAGTCCACATCAAGCGTTATTAACAAAATTATAGTGCATGAAAAGACTGAAGAGCATGCAAAGATAGAAATGACTCTTCATCCTGAGATAGACAGCGGCACATTTTTCTATCGCTACTCTTTTGACAGACCAAATACACAGATGTTCTTCTGGATGTATGATTACAAAGGTCCTAACAGGCAGTGGTATGCAATCAATGTTGAGACAAGGGTTTATCAGTTTGGAAAGATCGCAAGGATAATCCTTACCGAAACTTTCGTAATGGTTAAGGGGATTCCGAATGCAGACGCCATAGGGCTTTTCACAGGTGTTGCCCACGATATGAT
>JACRJM010000007.1:300000-516472 GCA_016219965.1 Candidatus Schekmanbacteria bacterium | reverse complement strand
GTAGTGATGTATCTGGTTATCCTTAAGTGAAAGTATCGGCTGGAACCACGGGCTTATTCTGTCTTCCTCAAGAGCGTTTTTAATCCGATCCTTCCATTCAAGCCTTGAGTGCATCTGTTCTAAAACACGATCTTCCGATAAGTACAGATGACAGCAGTTTCCCTTTTTTTCCTTTGCCCGATACAGAGCAGCGTCAGTTTTGGTTAATAACTCCGATGTAGAACTGCCATGCTCCGGATAAATCCCTATGCCTATGCTGACCGTGGAAGAAATCGGTATCCCGGCAAAATGTGTTTTCTCTATCTTCTGCCTAACCTCTTCGGCCAACCTGATTCCTTCCTCTTTATCTCTTTCAGGCAAAAAAACTCCAAATTCATCGCTTCCCAGATAGCCGATTATGCTGGCGCTACTCGTATAATATTTTATTAAATCGAAGTTTATGACAGTGTCTTGGATAAGCACAGCAAGACGATGTAAAAGTTCATCTCCAACGGAGTGCCCGTAAATGTCGTTGATTGACCGGAACTCGTCAACATTAATTAAAAGAAGCACGCTGGTTTGATTTGAAGTACCTGCCTGAGATGTTAAATTCTTAAACAACTCCATAAAGCAGGTGCGGTTGACAAGCTTTGTGATCATGTCACAGGAAAGAGAAGTGAAGTTTTCGAAATTGTATTGCTGAGAGCTAGGGTTATTTATATTTCTTTTCATTACAATCCACTCAGTCTTTTATTTGTTGTCTTCAAAAAAAGATATGTTTTGAGTTTCTAATACATGAAAAGCAAATATTGACTTACTATAACGGAAAATCATCAAAAGGTCATTAGTTTTTTGAAATTAGAAATATAACAATTAAAAAGAAATAAAAAAACCAACCATTTTTAGGTTGGCTTGGTAGCAATTTAACGAGACTGAAGTCCCGACAAATACTTTTTTATCGGTATGATTCACGGCGATGTCTAACTCGCATTACTCGTACAGCCTTTGCCTTTTCATCAATTTCGTAGATAATTCTATAGACACCGACTCTGATCCGCCAATCAGTTGCTGAGCCTGATAATTTACAGCATCCACGAGGTCTTGGATTTTCAGCTAAAGTTTTTATATGGAGAATAATACGATTGAAATCTTCTTTTGGAATTTGCTTTAATTCTCGCTCTGCTGCCCGCTCAAGATAGATTTCATACACCGGTCTGATACTCCTCTAGAAAATCTTCCAATTTTCTAAATTTGAGCGGTTTCTTTCGCATTTCCTCCAGTAGCTTCAAATCCTCAGCGTCTTCTAGCCGTTCTAACATTTCTGAATAATCCTTTATGTCCAAGATTACTGCCGTCGGTTTACCCTCTCTAAGAATAATTTCAAAAGGTCTTTTTTTGCTTTTCCCTTTCATTACTTAAAGCCTCCTTAAAAAATATTATTGTTATGTTAAAAAACTATTTAAATTCCCCTTTTTTATTTTGATACCCTTAACCCATATTAAAATTATAAAGGTAGTTAAGAAATTACCTTATAATTATTAGCCCTTTTGAAGGAGCTACTTTAAACATAGGGTGAAAAAGAAAGCTTGTCAATATAGCATAGGTTTATTTAAAAAAATATCTCCTTCTAATCTATTTGAAATTGAATTTTTCACAATCTAATAAAAGATCAGTTTTTTAGGTATAGTCACCAGATGGACACTAAACCCAAAGTGCCCACTCGGGAAAAGTTATTGGAGTCCGTGGCTCCATTCTGGTGTCCATATAGTGTCCATGACATAGCTAAAATGGCCTATTTTGACCTCACAGAACCTAAGTCAGAAACAATGATATTGTTTCTATATTTCAGTAAGTTACAAGGGTTTTCAAAGAGTTGTAAAAAATGGTCAAATCGGATTAGGAATCCGCCGCTCTATCCTACTGAGCTACGGGCCCACGAAACAATGGGGGTCTTAATAACATTCAAATTTGTGTAATGTCAAGCAATGAGCAGCTATTTGCTGGAAGAAAATACGATGTTGCAGGGGTTATAATTCTCCTTCTATTTCCCCGAGTTTTTTCCCCCTTGTTTCCGGAAATGTCCAAACCCATGCGCCTGTAAGGAGGGCAAAAAGCGCTGCGAGGGATATGCCTCCGCCGAGCCCGTACCTTCCCGCAATCACCGCGATAATAACCGGAGTGAAAAACTGCACACCCCTTGCGAGATTGAATGCGGAACCCATTGCCGTGTTCCTGATATTGGTCGGGAATAATTCCGAGAAAAGGGCGCCGAATCCTCCGAACATTCCTGTGCCGAATCCGACGAGGAACATGAAGGCAAGTATTAATGACGGGTACATGGCAATGACATTCCACATTAAGGTAATCATGACAAGGCCAAATGCCATGCCTACCGAATAGATTGAATATGCTGGTCTCCTGCCAAGCCTGTCTGCAACAAAACCGAAAGTGAAGTAGCCTAAAAATCCTCCTGCCTGCGTCACCAGCATCCAGATAGCGGATTTAGCCAGGGAAAACTGTCTCTGCTGATGTAAGTATCCCGGAAGCCATGAATAGGTGAACCAGTAAGCAGACATGTCGAAGACAGCGAGGATCAGCGATTGGATGAAGAGCATCCTGTATGCTGCGGAAAATAATATTACAAACTTGTTCCCCTTTTCACCTTCAAGTGCTTCCGGGGACATTGTCCCTGAGGCAACAAGTTTCTTCCTTTCAAGCCAGACATCCGACTCCGGGAGTTTTTTCCTGATAAAGATTACTAGAAGGGCAGGGAGTACTGAAACGAAGAAACTCATCCTCCAGCCTATTACAGGAGCCACAAAACCGCCGACAACCGATGCAAGCGCAACTCCAATGGGCGCACCGGTTTGCATGAATGCGCAGTATTTGCCGCGCACATTCGCAGGGAATGTTTCGCCTATGTAGGTCTGCCCTGTCGCCCATTCGCCGCCTACGCCAAGCCCTGTGATGATTCTGAAGATCAGGAGCAGCTCGATATTAGTTGCAAATCCGCTTAAAAAAGTTCCCACGCTGTAAACGATTATGGTCCATTGCAGGACGCTTTTACGTCCATAGCGGTCTGAAAGTATCCCGAATATGACTCCTCCCACTGCTGTTGCAGCAAGGGAAGCACCAAGAACGTATGAGAGCATCACATCGTTGAGATGGAGTTCCTTTCCGATTGGGATTAGAAGAAAGGTATATAAAATGAGATCATAGAAATCAAAAACCCAGCCAGACCAGCTCATCAGCAGTATTGCATAGTGCTCTCTGGTTGGTTTTTCATGTTCATTGAGAAGTCGCGGCTTCATTTTATTTTTTAACAGCAGTTAACAGTCCTGAATTCCTGTAAGCTCCGCTTAAATTTTTCATGATTTTGTATTTTATATCAATGAATCCTGCATCCCGCATCCATTCTGTCATTTCTCCCTGTGAACGTGCGTCGCCTTCTTTTGTCTGGAGCAATAGGATGAGCGAGAATATGGATGGGAATATTGGACCAGACCTGTCATCGTAAATGACAGACTCTGTCACAAGGAAGAGTCCTCCGCTGGGAAGGTAATCGTATATTTTTTTGACTATTGCCCTGCATGTTTTTTCTTCATAGCCATCGAGTATCCCTGATAGAAGCGCAACATCTGCACCTTCCGGGAAAGGGTCAACCAATATATCTCCCGGCTGGAGTTTCACTCTGTCTCCAACTCCGTGCTCGGCTACTATGTCTTCAGCAACTGCGAGAACAAAGGCACGGTCAAACACTATGGATTGAAGGTGGGGATTTTTCTTAAGTGCCTCAACTGTCAGTATTGCGGTGCCGCCCCCGACATCGAGCATTTTTTTGTATTTTGAAAGGTCGACTATCTCGGCAAAGTCTTTTGCTATCATCTGGCTGTAGTTATGCTGGGACATCATGGCTTTTCGCGCAAATTCCTTTGTGCTTGCCACTGCCTTGATTATGTCATCAGATTTTCCTTCCACCGACGGATGGAACTCATCTTTTTTTATTATCTCTTCAAGATTTCCCCATGGCCCGTAAAGCCTGTCGTTCAATGCGTTTATATGATAACCGAAATATAAAGGCTTACCTGCAACAAGATACTCCTCAGCCACTGCGGAGTTGGAATATTTCCCGTCTTTCTTTTTTAAAAGCCCGAAAGCCGCACAGGCGTTAAGTATCCTGGTGAAAGATCTCTCAGGAAGCTGAAGTTCTGCGGCAAGTTGAGAGGCAGATTTTTCAGATTTTGAGAGCTTTGTATAGACATCGAATTTTACAGAAGTAAAAAGGACCTTTGACACAGAGAATCCGTATGCGACTTTTATCAGGTCATCAAGTTTTTCCATTGTCACCCTCCACTTGTAGTGGGGTGAATAACTCTACGGGTTAAATAAGTCAATACGATTGTCAATTGTTTTGCTTGAATCGTTATTGATTAGATGGCCGGTGCATGTTACTGGTTGTCTGGAAGACAAAAAATAAGAATAGATGTGTTAGCATATGGATGAACGGGTAAAAATTGGAATCAGCTCCTGCCTCCTGGGAAAAAATGTGAGATATGACGGCGGGCATAAATTGGACAAATGTCTTATAGATGCTTTCGAAGGATTTGCTGAATGGGTGCCTGTGTGTCCTGAAGTTGAATGCGGCTTGTCTGTCCCGAGAGAAGAAATGAAACTTGCCGGAACTTCTGATTCTCCACATCTTGTCACAGTAAATACTAATATAGATTATACCCAACTCATGCAGGAGTGGATGGAAAAACGTCTCGCCGTCCTTGAAAATGAGAATCTCTGCGGATTTATCTTCAAGAGCAACTCGCCAAGCTGCGCATTGTATGGAATTAAGATTTTTAATGAGAGTAGAATAGCTGAAACAAATGGGACCGGTATTTTTGCCTCGAAGTTCATTAAGCATTTCCCTTCCATTCCTGTTGAGGATGAAAAAAGACTTCAGGATGAGGAGATAAGGGGAAAATTTCTTGCGCGAATATTGAAGTTTGCCAGACAGTAGCTTGGACATTCTTAATATGTAAGTTTTTTACGTTTTTGTTATTCTGCGCTGTTCCTTAATCTATAGTTGGCTACGGTTTCCTTTGTGTTCTTTATGGTAAGCGCATTGTAGGCTGATTTGGAAGATGATTCCGGCTTTCCTATGGTATGTCCATTGTACTTCTTGTTGGGGTTTGAAAAATAGGTTATGTTTGGTCTTACGTAACTCATTATAGTCCCAAACTGTTTTTTATAGGAATATCCGTAGGAATAAGAGAATATTCCTGCACTTGTAGCATTAGGCCTGTCATGCTGACACCCCATGTTATGTCCCAGCTCATGGACAAAGGTCCTTTTATCGCAGTATAGTCCTTGTGTGTAATTTCTTACTTCAACAACTGAAAACCCCCATGTGGAATAATAATTCTCTAAGCCAAGCATCATGAATCCTGTGCCGCAGCTTGCTCCGTCATGATAGACCCTCATGAGGCACACCAGATCAGCCTTATAATTGTCCCTTATTTCATTAACAGCGGGATCAGCATAAAAATAATATAAAGCTTCACTAATATCTACGTTCTCATTTGCTTTTGCATCTTTATAAAGCTCGCTATGAGCGAGCCTCAACTTTAAATTTACATCGCTGTTCTTATATCCGCTGTTTGCAATATCCACAAAATTCTGTATCTGTGCTTTTAGTTTCTTCCCAAATTTCTTTTTCATCTGCTTTGTGTAAAGTACAAGAACATCTATCTCTTCACCGCTGTCAGCCTGTAAACTTCCCGCTCTCTTTGCCTGCGTCTTTTTGTTTTTAATTTCCGGAACCTTCCCGCCATCACACATTGGCAGCGCTTTGGAATAGTCTTCTTTTACTACAAGATAATTCCCACTCTCCGGTCCGATAGAATAAGTTTCTCCATTAATCTCAATATGTCCGTACAAGTAGCCGTCTGCCACTGTCATGACAACAGTCGAAAGCCTTTTTCCATGGACTTTACCAAACCATGTGTAGTCGCCGTTTTCCCGTTGTTCGAGAGTGTCTTTTTCAAGTATGACTTTTTGCCCGGGGAGAGGCGCAGATATCTTCTTTCTTTGCCTGCCCGCTGGTTCAATGAGGGAAAAATCAACTGCAACACGCATCCTGTCATTATTTGTTGATTGGCGCAGATTCTTATCTTGTTTGCTATCCGGTATTTCATAGAAGAGACAGGGTGTTTCTCCGGCTGAGATCACATCAGCCTGGATCACCTGAAAGATCATGAACAGGATCAGACATAATGTGAATCTATATCTGGGATCTCTTATCATCATAGTTAATATTAAGATTTAATTACGCAATTATCATGCTATTTAAAATATTTCAACAGATCTGCTGAATCCATTAGAAATATTCTGGTTAATTATTTATGTAAATTCTTACATCAAAAGCTGGCAAGTTTCTAAAAAATTTTTTAAACATTGAGAAATTTTAATAATCTTTTATACATAAGATTTTGTAAGGATGATAAAGAAGGATGATAAAGAAAATGGAAGATGAGCTTAAGGAAGAGGAAAGAAAAATAAGACGGATGCGGTTTTTAATTAACCTTACGCAGTCCATCATTATACAGTCAGACCTTTCCCTTCGTGAGGTATTGACGCTGACCGAGGAAACCAAAATGGCTGTGCTTGGACTTTTCCCTGACAAGGAGTCTGTCTACGACCTTATTTATGCGCCAAGATTCTCAAGGCTGATCTATGAAAAATATGGGATCAGCAAAGATTTAACAGATGCGATAAATTAAAATATGGAACGAAGTATTTACGAATTAAAAAACATCTCCATTGAACGTTGCACGCCCCCTTCCTCTCCGAAGAACATCTTGTAGCCTTTGACTCCCGGGTCGTGGTCGACAACGGTTTTCAGATAGTCCGCATATTTATTGTTTGCTTCTTCCAGAGATGATCCGGCGAGAGGCTTTGTGCTTTTAGCGAGTTCGCAGAATTCGCCTAGATATTCCCGGAACAATTTTAAGGCTTCACCATCCTGAGCAGATGTGATCTTTGCCTGGCATACAGCTCTTGAAAAAACAGTCTGTATCTGGTCGCCGCCGGTCCTGGTCTTGTTTTTAAGGAGATCCGGATATTTGTCCCTTATCTTTACGAGCCTGTCAAAGAATTCCTTGTCCCCGGGTCTTTCTCCTTCCCCTGTCCTGTGGACATCAACCATGAACATCCTCTTTCCACCCATGATAACGCATTCAGCCGACATTACCGGAAGGTCAAGCTCTATGCGGGGGCGAAGGAAGGTGGAACGCACACACATGTAAACCGGAAGATTTATCCGCAAGAATGTGATGCGCGTGAACTTTTCTGCGCTGAAAATATTGCCATCCATCTTGATCAATGGCTTGAATAATATTTTCGTCGGTCTTTCTGGGAATGGATGAGTGAGGCTTACAGGGTTAAGAGTGAACTTTTTTTTAAGCTCCGCTATTGCTATAGAGTGTATATCCTTTAATGTTTCCATTAATGTTCCTCCTCAAGAATTATTGATTAAAATTATATCCTGTTCAGTTATAAGAATTCAATCAGTAAAAATAGCAATAAAAAACCAGTTCTTCCTAATTTCCTTGTCTGAAAAATTCAATTCTGTTATTAATTAATCAATTTAACAGTTAACAAGTGAGTTATGGTAACAGCCTTTTCTAATATTCTTCTAACTTTTACCGGATTCCATGATCCATATTCTCCTGGCTTAATAGATGGGCAGGAAGAAGAGGGACCGATTTTATCACTTCTCAGAGAAAAAAAATTTGACCGGGTTATTCTTATTTCAACTCCAAAAACTATAGAAATTACTAAGAAGACTAATGAAGCGATAAAAGAAAGATTTAAGGGAATTGAAACACTCACCAAACATTTGAACGTTTTTGATCCTACTGATTACTCTCAGATATTAACAGGGCTTCGCATAATATTTAATGAAATAAACAGCAATACAACTGATACAAAATATTATATTGCGATTGCATCAGGGACACCGCAGATGCACGCATGCTGGCTTTTATTGACAGCGAGCGGAGAGATTTCGGCAACAATATTAAACATCAAACCTAAACGTTTTGCTACGGATGAAACTCCATTAGTAACTGAAGTAGATATAACACTCTCTGAATTTCCAGATATACAGCCTAAAAAGCTCACTGAGCTTGTCATACATCAGAGCCCTGACGAGAAGGAAAACAAACTTTCTTATATAATGGCTAGAGAAGGTATTATTGGCAAACATCCTACATTTATCTCAGCTATTGAAACCTCAGTTATATTAGCAGAACCAGATATTCCTATTTTGCTTCTTGGCGAATCAGGAACTGGAAAAGAAGTTGTAGCAAATCTTATTTATAGGTTTAGCAGCAGAAAAAAAGATCCTTTCGTTGCTGTAAATTGCGCGGCAATCCCAAAGCAACTTGCGGAAAGCTTCCTATTTGGTCACAAAAAAGGGGCGTTTACCGGTGCATTGCAGGATCAAGCCGGAAAATTTGATGTTGCAGACGGCGGTACGCTTTTTCTCGATGAACTTGCTGAACTGAACTTTGAAGTTCAGGGAAAACTTCTCCGTGTATTGCAGGATGGGATTGTGGAACCTTTGGGAAGCAATAACAGCCATAAGGTTGATGTGCGAATCATTGCTGCGACAAACTGTGATATAAACTCAGCCATTTCAGAAAAGAAGTTCAGGGAAGATTTGTATTTCAGATTAAATGTCGGTGAAATAAAACTACCATCTCTTCGTGAGAGAAGGTCTGATATTCCATTGCTTTCACTTTATTTCTTAGATCAATTTAATCAGGGCTTAAAAGTTCCTAAGTCATTTTCACCAGAAGCTCTTGCGTTTCTTCAATGTCAGGATTGGCCGGGGAATACTCGTGAATTGAAGAATGTTGTACATAGGGCAGTCTTAATTTCTAAGGATAGGCTTATAGTTCCTCAGGATTTGAAACCGAGCCAATCAAAGAAGGGTGACAAATATTTTGAAAGTTTGCCTGAACCTTATCCCGGATTTCTACTGGATAACACGCTATCAGATATCCGAAATTATTTTTTTGCAAAAGCATTAGAAAAGGCAGGAGGTCGTTGCAGTGAAGCGGCAAGGCTTTTAGGTGTTTCACCTCAGGCAGTAAGCAAGTTTGTGAAAGCAAAAAACCAGTTATGAAGTTAATTTATTTTAATAAGGTGGTTACATTAAACCTGAGTTGAAGAATTTAAACTTTGGTTGATGCTAAAAAAGCTTTTCTTTTTTACGGCTACGGGAACTAATTGTTTTTTAACAGGTTACTTGAATCAGTCTACTTGGCATGTGTATTGCAATATAAAGATCACAGACGGGAATGGTAATAAGTATAAGGGAGAAAATATAATGTTAACAGAGTTACGAATTGAAAATTTTAAAGCTTTTGGGAAAGAACAGAGGATTCCAATAAGACCAATCACTCTTTTATTTGGTCCAAACAGTTCAGGAAAAACGTCAGTGTTGCAGTCTTTATTGCTTTTAAAACAGACTGTAGATGATAATAAAAACTATGATGAAGCGTTAAAGCCTGTTGGGGAAATAATAGATATTGATGATTATTATCAATTTATTAATAACCATGATATTAATAAGCGCCTGTCCATTGGATTCAAAATAAGTACAGATCATGATTTTAATTTTGGACTTAGTTTTTTTGAAAATGAGGATATGTCAAGTTTTTGTGATGAAGAGAATAATCTGATTGCAGATTGCAAATTTTCATTTATTTTTTCTAAGTCAAAAAAAATAGAATTAGAAGATTACTCATTCTCTGTTGCTAATATGATATTAGGTTCATACCGCATGAGTCATGTTGATAGTGATAAGGAATTAAACGATGCAGTTTTTTATAACTTATTTGGTGAATATAACTCTTTTTTAAGACTCAAGTATTTAAACGATAAACATCCACTGATAGAAAGAAACTGGAATGAATTTAAGAGTAAAATAAAGAAAAAGTTAAAAGACTTGAATAGAGAATTAAATAAATTAAATTATTTGCTTAAAAATAGTAAAAAAAATGACAGAAAATCCTATGCTGAATTGTCCAAAAGAAAAAAAGAAATATGTAACATTTTAGTTAAAATTACTAAATATTCATTTGATGATTTTTTGAATGATTTAAGTTTAAATTTAAACAACACAGCATTGTTGGCATATCATTTTCTTCCATGCTGGGATAAATATTCAACAGATGATGTATTTGAAATTATTGGTGATGCTGCTGATGCCTATAGTAAGGATATAGGGATAGAGCAAACAGAAGACAATGGGATTGGAAAGATAGCATGGCGAGTGGGAAAAACATTAGGAGAAAAATTAAATAAAATAATTTATCTTGGTCCTGTCAGGCAGGTCCTTGAAAGACAGTACAAGTATTCTGGAGAGTTTCCGTCTGGTGTGGGGAAAATTGGTGAGTTTACACCGACAATTTTACTTAATGATAAAAGAATATCTAGGAAAGTTAATAAATGGTTAGAAAAATTTGAGATAGCCTACAATCTGTCTGCAAATATTTCAAAAGATCAAAATTTTAGAAATTTATTTTGTATAAATTTAATTGATAAAATAAATAATATAAAAGTTAGTCCAACAGATGTTGGTTTTGGTATAAGTCAGTTGCTCCCAATAATAGTTCAGGGAGTTTTATCAACAAATAATTTAATTCTAATTGAACAACCTGAATTACATCTCCATCCTCGTTTACAGGCTGAGATAGGAACTTTCTTGGCTCACTGCATAAAAGAAAAAAATCAATTCATTGTTGAAACTCACAGTGAACATCTTATTTTGAGATTACAAAAATTAATACGTCAAAAAGTTCTCAAGCCTGATGATGTATCTATAATTTATATAAGTAAGGAAAATGATGGTTCCAAAGCGCAGCGATTGCACATTGATGAGGAAGGTGATTTTATTGATGAATGGCCTGATGGCTTTTTCCCGGAACGGATGGATGAGATTTCTTAGAGGAATGCAGATATGCTCATGACAGCAGTTGTTGCTCCCTCTGCATTTTGCAAAGATAATTATGACTTACCTGGTTATCGAGAAAATGCTGAAATGTTTTTAAGGGGTATTAGAAGCAATGGGCTTCTTATAGTTGATCCAGATGGATTCTTAAAGGATAATTTAATAAGTGAAATTAAAACACTCCCTATAAAGTATAAAACAAAAATAAATATATTAATGGAAGAACTCCTGAAAAATAAACGCAAACATTTTGTTAACTGTAATGATAAGGGATTAGAAAGTTTTAAAAAAAATAATCTGTTGAACTTAGCGTACAATGTTAATTCTATTTGTAACACTGATTCCCTCATATTAAGTGAAATGGACAGAGAGGAGATCCAAAAGAAGAATCCGGATTTTAAAACTATGACATTAAATGGTTATATTTACAGCGAGTTTGAAGAAAATCGCCGTTGGCTAATGGAAGATGTCCCCCCTATTGACCAATTAGATAAGAAAAAACTGGCGGAAATAATTACTCGTTCAATTCGTTTTGCGAAATATCTGCGCTTCTATGATAAGCAAATAGGTCGAGGTAAAAATACAAGCCATTTTCGAAAGGGAATTGATTTTATATTGAACTTGTGGCTCACGAATGGATATTTTGCTGTTCAAAATGATCTGGAAGTAGAAGTCATAACTTGCCAAAAAGAAATAATTTATGATGATGAACCTGCCAGCAAACAAAGCGAAAAAAAGAATTCGAATCAAGAAGCGTATAATAAAGTTATGAAGGAATTAATAAAGCCATTACAAGAAAAGTTTAAATGGAAGATTAAATTATTGGTTAAGGAAGATAAAAGTGGAATATTTCATGCACGCCATTTAGAGGCACAACCTGCTGTAGTTTTATTTGATAGAGGATTTGATCTTTTTATGCCGGATGGGGAAACAATTAAACGAAATATTATTAAAATAGATAATGGTTGTTTTGAGCATCTTAAGGAATGCCAGAAGTTAGATGAAGCAAGTATAGAAAAATAAGCCAATTAAATATTTTAGTCCATCTGGAACAATTAATGTGTTCTACATAGAGATATAATAAAGCTATCCACTTGATTGAGTGAAATAGTTACTGAAAAAATAACCCTAATTGATGACCTGCTAATAAATAATGTTCTTAATATTAGATTAACAAAGGTAAGATAAGTGAATATTGGAAATGAGCCAAAAAATAATTCAAATTTGACATCTTATATAAGCTCAATATTTAATTTCCCTTTAACCTTATCGCAAATTGACGCTGTAAAGAAACTTCACAACTTTCTAAATAATGACAAAAAATGTTTTTTACTTAAAGGGTTTGCTGGCACTGGCAAAACAACTCTTCTCTGCGGAATAAGTTCATATCTCTCAAACCAAAAACAAACATTTAAACTAATGGCTCCAACCGGGAGAGCAGCTTCAGTTATTCAAGAAAAAACAAAGTGGGATGCTAGTACTATTCATAAATCAATTTATTCAAATGATAACCTGCTGGAATACAAAGAAACTGGCCAAGATGGCTCAGAGACTTTTCGCTATTTCTTTGGGCTTAAAAATAATGATGATCCTGCTAATGCAATTTATATCGTTGATGAAGCTTCAATGATATCAAACCAATATTCAGATACAGAGTTTATCAGGTTCGGAAGTGGGTTTCTGCTTAATGATCTTTTGAATTATATAGATTTCAATAACCCTAAACTTAATCGCAAGATCATCTTTGTTGGAGATTCTGCACAATTACCACCTGTTAATATGAAATTATCTCCAGCGATTGATTCCATCTATCTGTCTAACCTGTCCTTTGGACTTACGATTGAAGAATGCGAGATGACTGATGTAGCAAGGCAAGATAAAGACAGTGGCATACTTAAGAACGCCACAAAAATCAGAGACAATATTCAAACCAAGAAATTTAATAAAATAAATATAGATGAAAATCTAAATGACATTATACCAATTAAGCATGAAGACTTATTAAGTGCGTACATTAAAGCAACAGCAAATAGCAATACAAACGACATTATTATAATTGCCTACTCCAATAAAAGTGTACATCATCTTAATGAACTAGTAAGGAATCATTTTTTTCCGGGAAAAGATGAAATTCAAGAAAATGATAAAGTTTTAATTATACGTAATAATTATAAGTATAAGGTATTAAATGGTGAATTCGGAAGA
Source organism: Candidatus Schekmanbacteria bacterium (assembly GCA_016219965.1). NCBI lineage: Bacteria > Candidatus Schekmaniibacteriota > Candidatus Schekmanbacteria bacterium. Next base: position 503,277 of record JACRJM010000007.1, on the reverse strand, counting down.
GTAAAAAGAATTAATTCAGAGACTGAGAAAATACCTTTAACCCTTAAAAAAAAGACAGACAATATAACTGTCACACTATCTTTTAGAGATATTACCATAGAAGTTCCAGACATAAATGGAGAGTTGTTTGAAATCAACTGCAAAATAATAGAAACCCCACTTAATTCAAAAGAGCCAACTCTAACCAATGATGAGACAAGAGCTCTTTATATACTTTTTAAATTACGTAATCCAAATTTAAAAGCAGGAACCCCAGAATTTAAAGAGGCTATAAAAATGGATCTTTATTTTAATTCCATTCAGCTTAAATATGGCTATGCGGTAACTTGTCACAAAGCACAAGGTGGTGAATGGAATACTACGATAGTAGATTTCCAAACTTCAAATGCCAAATTTAATGAAGAGTATTTCAGATGGTGTTATACTGCGCTTACACGAAGCAAGAAACTTCTCTATGTATTGAACAATCCTAATGTAGGCCCCTCTGATTATTTAAAAATCATTCCTGCAGAACTAGTAATGAAGCTTTCATTGAGTAAAAACCAAACGATTGTTAATGATAAAATAACCCAAGCACAAGAAGTTAAATTTGGAAATGAGTTACAACAGGATTGTTATCATATGGTTAGAAATGAAATGAACTCTGACACAACTATAAAAAACATCAAACATTTTAACTATCGAGAAAGATATGAAATAGAATCTCCCTTAGGCTCATTAACAGTAGATGTAATATATTCAAAAAACAAAATAACTAATATTCAAGTTATTAACTCAGATGGCAATATAGATGATATTTTAAACTCTTTACAGAAATTATGTGGTAAAATTATATTAGATTATCAAGAAAAGTACTTCAGTAATGAAATTACATTCCCAGAAAATAAACCCCATTTAAAAGAATTTTATAATGACATTCTTACAAAGATATCCGGGACAATAATTACAATTTCCAAAATCGAACACAACCTATATTTAGAAAAGTATATTTTTATAAGAAATAATGAAGTTGCTCAGCTCAATTTCTACTATAATGAACAAGGAAGGTTTGTTAAATGCCATCCACAAGAACAATTTAGCAACTCAGCTATTTTAATTCAGGAGCTCATTAATTTGCTATGACTGACTTAAAGTCAATCAGAGAAAAAGCTTCTAAACTTAGGAAAGAAAAAAATTACCAGGAAGCCATAGAATCGCTCATGGTTGTGTGGGGTAAAACAAAAGAAAAAAAAGATAAATGGGATGGATGGAGTTTAGCATTTTGCTTAAATAAAGTTCAGAAACATAATGAAGCTTTAAATGTATGTAAAGAAGTCAAGAGAATTGATCCTGAATTCAAGCTAATAAAATTAGAATATGTACGTGCTATTTACTATTTACATTTAAAGAATCTCGATGATGACATTAATTACAGTGCAGTAAAAGATTATGTTCAAGAAGTTATTTTGCATACTGAATCCGAACTCGAAAATATTTTCCGTCAGCTATCAGTTTTTAAAATAATGGATTTTTGTGCTGATAAAGGCATGTGGCAAGAGGTAATATTATGGTCTGAAAAAGTGGAATTTAAATCCCTTTCTAAAGAAGCTTTTATTACTTCTTTAAATAAGAAAAATATTGAAATCCCCTCTAAGTTACAATCATGGTATTCTAAAACATCAAAAGCATATGAAAAACTTGAAGATTTTAAGAAGTGTTTAGAGATTTGTAATATGGCGTTGAAGGATTTCCCTGACGATGCTTGGTTAAAAAGGCGCAGAGCTATTTGTGAAGGACAATTGGGTAATCGCATCCATGCTATTGAGTCCCTAAAGTTAATTGCTAGAGAAAAAAGAGAATGGTTTATTTATAGAGACATAGCTTGTTTTTATTTTGAATTAAAAGATCATGAGAATGCTCTTAGTTATATTATAGAAGCCTGTATATCATCATTGCGAAGTCAAAAACCTGAAAATACTTGGGAGGTGTACTATTTTTGTTCGTTAATACTTCAACAAATTAACCAGTTAGAATTATCAAAGAAACATGCCCTATTAGCATATAAATTAAGAGAACAACACGGATGGAAAATTCCACAACAGCTGACAAACCATTTAAGGGAGTTATCTATTACATTGCCTGTCAATGTAGAGTATAAACATTTATTAGGTGAACTTAAGAAGTTCTGGGAAAAGAACAAATCTGATCAACTTCCTAAAAAGGAGGGGAAAATTAAAAAATTGCTACCAAACGGAAAAGCCGGTTTCATAAAGTCAATTGATGGTAAGGATTATTATTTCCGCGTTATTTCCTTTAATGGGAATAAAGCTAAATTAATGGAAGAAATAAAAGTTACATTCAATGTTCAACAATCATATGACAAAGCTAAGAAAAAAGAATCTGAAGAAGCTATAAACATTATCCCTGCTTGAAGATAATATTTATATGTGAAGAAAATGATAGGTCGAACTAAAAAATTAGGAAAAATGCTTCAGAAATAGAGTATGAAGTAATTTTTAAAAAAGTTTATGTGCGCTGACAAGCTGTTAATCTGTAAAAAAAGGAAACTGGCCTAATCTCCACGAATTAGCAGAGATTGTTGCTAACTATGGCAAATAATATTAAAATAAATAAGTATTATTTTAAGTAGTTGCATCAGCTTTAGAAAAAAAAGGAGGTCTGTTATGAAGAATCTGAAAAGAATCACCTTTGCCCCTGATGTAATGGGCGGCAAGCCATGCATTCGGGGCTTGCGTGTTACAGTCGGTACTATTGTTGGTCTTGTTGCTGAAGGTTATTCCAATACTGATATCTTGCAGGCATATCCATACCTGGAAGAAGAAGATATCCGCGAAGCGCTTGCGTATGCTGCGTGGCGCTCTGAGGAAATTGAATTGCCTCTGATTAATTCATGAAAATACTCATTGATGTAAATCTAACACCTGACTGGGTTAATGTATTTAAGCAACAGGGACTGGATGCAATTCATTGGTCATCTGTGGGAGATCTTCGTGCGTCTGACAGGATAATAATGGAGTGGGCGCGTAATAACGGTTATGTCGTTTTCACACATGACCTTGACTTTGGAGTACTTCTTGCCGCAACTAATGCTGAAGGACCAAGTGTAGTTCAAGTTCGTACGCAGGATGTTTTGCCCAGGAATTCAGGAATAGAGACAGTTAAAATATTAAAACAATATGAATCAGTTCTTGAAATGGGTGCGCTTATTTCAATAGACAAGCATAAATCAAGAATCCGCATTTTGCCGCTTCGGACCTAAAGATTTAACATTTTTTTCCATATATAAAACCTGGATTCTATTCTAACATAATTGAGGTTATGGGGAAAGCAATGAGGGAAAGCTGGTATGCCTGACAATTTCTGGGACCAGAGAAAAGTCGACTGGTATGACAGGGCGCTGGATGAAAGCGATTACAGCGGGAAGATATTAAGCGTCATCATTCCCCTCATCAAATCATGCCGCTCGGTGATAGATGTCGGTGCAGGGTGCGGACCTATTGCAGTGCCCCTTGCAAGACTTGGTTATGATGTAACCGCCCTTGAGCCGTCGCCTTCAATGATGAATAAAATAAAAGAGAAGGCTGATAAAGAAAAGCTTTCTAATCTCAGGATGATAGAGAAAAAGTTTGAAGAGAGCGACACCGGTCATCATGATGCAGCAATAGTGGCGAATGTGAGGAAGCTTTTCATGGATATCCCGATGCTACTTCGCGGTATGGAGAAAATATCGCCGCAAACTATTGTTATTATTACAGGAGCTGACACGAGCAATAATAAGTTTTACTTCAATGAGCTTTATCCCATCATTTTCGGAGAAAGTTACCCGGAAAGAGAAACACACGAAGTTGTATTTGATGAACTATTCAGATTTGGGATTAAAGCTGACGTGACATTTATAAATTACAATCTTGATCAGCCTTTCGTAAGCCTTGATGAGGCGGTTGTATTCTGGAAAGCATACATGAAACTTGAAGATTCGAGGTTTGACAAGACGCTGAGAGAATTTCTATCCGGCAAACTGGTCTATGACGGCAAATGGCTGCGTGCAGAAGTTAAGAAAAAAAGCGCAATCATATGGTGGAATCGGGAATAAAAAAAAAGCTGCCTGAAAACTCAGGCAGCTGCAGATGTGCGAAGACAACGGGTACAGATTTTAATTGTCTTTACCTGTCCTTTTACCTTGATCCGTTTTTTTTGGAGATTGGGATTAAACCTTCTTGATGAAACATTGTGGGCATGGCTTATGGTACTGCCGAATCTCGGCCCCTTCCCACAGATTTCGCATTTCATTGCCACTTGCAGTTACCTCCTGATATTTAAAGCTTTTCAATAAACCTCATTTACCTTGCAGATTGAAGCTGGTATATAGAGCACATCGTGTAATTTTTTTCAAGTTTTTTGTTTGATTATAAGCTTAACTATTTGAAATAATGACTATATTGGAAATAATCAGCAGCCGGCGCTGGATAGGCGAGGCTGCCCATGCTTTTCAGCTTACAAGGATGCTCATTGGTCGCGGCCATAAGGTGATACTTGTCTCTAAGAAAGGATGGGAGGTTTCCGCGAGAGCACGTGAGCAGGGGATAGAGCCGATAGAGCTTGCGATGAACGGACGTTTCAATATCAGTGATAATTTCTCAGATATTTCGAAACTGGTTGGTATTTTAAGAAAAGAACAAGTTGATGTGATCCATTGCCACAGAGGACATGACCACTGGCTTTCCGTTGCGGCTGTTAAAATTTCCGGAAAAAAAATTCCCATTGTGAGAACGCGTCATGTGAATGTCCCTGTGCGCACTCATTTTTTCAACCGCTGGCTCTACTATAACACAAACAAAGTCATCTGCGTTTCCGCCCATATAAAGGAAGGGTATCTGAAAACCGGGATCGTCACTGAAGATAAACTCTCCCTCGTTTATACCGGTGCTGATCTTTCGGAGTTTGATTTTAAAAGAGATGGTGTAGGCATAAGAGAGGAATTCGGGATTGCCGCAGATTCTCCGGTCATAGGGATTGTGGGGAGGATTGCCCCGATAAAAGGACACAAATACCTGATAAATGCTTTGCCGGAGATAAAGAAAAAGTATCCTGACGCAAAGCTAATTTTCCCCGGAGATGTTCGTGATGAAGAGACTGATGCTAAGCTTAAAAATATTATAAAAGATCTCGGCCTTCAAAAAGATGTTATTTTCCCCGGTTACAGGCGGGATGTTGCAGATATCGCGGCATGCTTTGATGTTTCGGTAATAGCTTCAAAAGGTTCTGAAGGCTCAAGCCGTGCCTGTTATGAATATATGGCTATGAAAAAACCTATAGTCGCGACCCGGGTCGGAATAATCCCTGAGCTTATTGAAGATGGGGTGAGCGGGATAATCATTCCGCCAAAAAGCTCTGATGCAATGGCAAAGGCTGTCATTGAGCTTCTCGGTGACAGGAAGTTTGCCGGAGAGATGGGTGAAAGGGCTTATTCAATGCTCGTCGAAAAATTCAATGCCCGCAACTGGCTTGAAAATACGGAAAAAGTTTTAGGGGAAGATGCAAAGGGTTAGCAATTATTTTGACATATTTTTTGGACTGTATTAGTAGTGTTTCGAAAAGGAGAATTATATGGCGCAGGCAAAAGACGGAGATAAGGTAAAGATCCACTATACGGGGAAGTTTGATGACGGTACTGTATTTGATACCTCTGAAGGACGCGACCCTCTTGAATTTACTTTAGGTGAGGGCGGAATGATCCCCGGTTTTGAAAAGGCTGTAATAGGCATGACTCCCGGTGATTCAAAGACAGAAAGAATCGTAGCCGAAGAGGCTTATGGCAAATATGATGAAGAAATGATCTTTGTAGTAAAAAGAGAACAATTCCCGAAAGACTTTGTCCCTGAAGTCGGCAAACAAATCGGTCTGAGGCGGGATGATGGGAAAATCATGTCCGTTACCATTGCTGAGCTTTCAGATGATGAAATAACGATTGATGTAAACCATCCTCTTGCAGGTCAGGACCTGAATTTTGATATAAGGCTTGTCGAGATAATCTAAATGGGATGAATTCTGTTATAGACTTCTCTTACCTGCTTTAATGTTTCACTGATAGATGAGTTGCTGTCTATAACAAAATCAGCGCGGCTTGCCTTCTCTTCAATGGCCATCTGAGATTTGATCCGGTTTTGCGCATCTTCCGGTGAAATATTATTTCTTTTGAGAAGACGCTCCATCTGGTTTTCCCTGCTTGCCGAAACAACTATTACCTTTTCGACAAATTGCTGAAGCCCGGTCTCGTAGAGGAGAGGAGCATCTAATATTATGACATCGTCCGGATGAGCCTGCCCGAGGCGTTTTCTTTCTTCCATTATTATTCTTATTATTTCAGGATGGGTAAGGCTATTGAGCTTTTTAAGCTTTTCAGGATCGGCAAAGACTATCTTCCCAAGCTTTTCCCTGTCAAGGTTTCCGTCTTCGAGCAATATCCCCCGTCCAAATTCTTCTGCTATTTTTTGGAGTACGGGGCTTCCTTTTCTTACGACATCGCGGGCTATCAGATCTGCATCAATGATGCGGGCTCCCAGGCTTTCAAACATTTTCGACACCGTACTTTTCCCTGTGCAGATGCTCCCTGTGAGCCCGATAAAAGGCATTTTTACTTTTTCACTCCATAGGTAGATTCAGGGTCAAAAACTTTTTCTCCCACTTCCCGTGCATGACCTGTCTTTAAGTCAACCCTTCTGTAGAAACATGTCCTGTAGCCTGTGTGGCATGCGGCAACATTCTGTTTTACCTTGATGAGAAGCGTGTCCGCATCACAGTCATAATATATTTCCTTTACATCCTGCGTGTGCCCGGATGATTCACCCTTCATCCAGTATTCTTTGCGTGAACGGCTCCAGAAGTAAGTTTTGCCTGTTTCAAGGGTTTTCTTGAGCGAAACGTCGTTCATGTAAGCCATCATGAGGACTTCGTTATTTTCCTCATCCTGGATTATTGCCGGTACCAGCCCGTTCGTGTCATATTTTATTTCTTCTATTCCCATTCTCAGACCCTCACGTTAATTCCTTTTGTATTAAGATAATCCTTAACATCCTTTATTGTATATTCTCCGTAGTGAAATATCGATGCTGCAAGTGCGGCGCTCGCTCCCCCCTCAGAAAGGCCGCTGTATATGTGTTCTAAAGTTCCAACACCTCCCGAAGCTATGACCGGTATGCTTATGGAATCTACGATCTTCCTTGTAAGCGCGAGGTCGTAGCCGTCTTTTGTCCCGTCCCTGTCCATGCTGGTAAGAAGTATCTCACCTGCGCCAAGTTCTTCTGCCTGTTTTGCCCATTCCACAGCGTCTGCGCCGGTAGGAGTTCTTCCGCCATGGATGTAGACTTCCCAACCGTCTTTCCCGTGCCCTTTATGTTTTGCGTCTATCGCGACAACAATGCACTGGGAACCGAACTTTTCTGATGCTTCCATTATCAGTTCAGGATTGTTCACTGCGGCAGTGTTGATTGAGACCTTGTCAGCGCCTGCTTTGAGGAGATCCCTTATGTCGTCTACGTTTCTTATCCCTCCTCCCACAGTGAGAGGAATGAATATCTCGTTCGCTGTTCTCTCCACTACGTCTATCATTATACCGCGCTTTTCGTAAGAGGCGGTTATGTCAAGGAATGTCAGTTCGTCAGCCCCCTGCGTATCATATACTTTTGCGCATTCAACAGGGTCGCCTGCATCGATGAGGTTTAAAAATTTTATTCCCTTTACGACGCGTCCTTCCTTAACGTCAAGACATGGTATGATTCGTTTTGCCAGCATCCTGATTACTTTCCCTCTATGACTTTAATCGCTTCTTTTAAATCAATCTGCCCTTCGTAGATAGCTTTCCCCACGATGACGCCTTCGATGGCTCCGTTCCTAACAGCTACAAGCTTTACCAGGTCCTCAAGTCTTGATACTCCTCCTGATGCGACCACAGGGATTTCAGATATGCCGAGGATGTTTTCCATGAAGGAGATATTAGGTCCGGTAAGCATACCGTCCCTTGATATATCCGTGCAGATAATGGCGCTGGGTTTAAGTGCGTTTATCTCTTTGATGAATTTTTCAAGGTCGACTCCGGTATCTTTTTCCCACCCCTCTATGGCGATCTTCCCTTTCATCGTGTCAATCCCGACTACGATCTTCCCCGGGAAATCCGTGCAGAGCTTTTCAAGGAGAGCACGGTTCTTTATTGCCGCAGTGCCGAGGATTATGCGTTTAACTCCCATCTCAACATAGCCCTTCGCCACTTCGTATGTGCGTATTCCTCCGCCAACCTCTATTGGGACAGTTATCTCGTGCAGGAGCCTTTCGATGCTTTTAAGGTTTCCCGGAGCCCCTGTCCTTGCACCGTCAAGGTCAACGACATGAATGAGTTTTGCCCCGCATTCCTTAAATTTCATTGCAATGTCTACAGGGTCTGAGGAATATACCTTCTCTCTCGAAAAATCACCCTGTATGAGCCTTACGCACTTTTCTCCCCGCAGATCTATGGCAGGTATTATCAGCATTTTTTTATCCACTTTCCGAAGTTTTCAATTATCTTCAATCCTGCAGTCTGGCTCTTTTCAGGGTGAAACTGTGTTGCAACGATGTTGTCCTTCCACACGCTTGACACGAATTCTATACCATAGCCGGTTGTGGATGATGCGTATGCCATGTCAGAAGGCTTGACATAGAATGAGTGCACGAAATAGAAATACTCGCCGTCTTTTATCCCGTCAAAGAGGGGAGACTGTTTCATGTTTTCCAATGTGTTCCATCCCATATGAGGGATCTTCATAATCTCACCTGATTTTGGGTCAGACATGTTCTTATCAAACTCAACGACACTCCCCTTGATGATATCCAGCCCCTTTGAAAGCCCGAACTCCTCGCTTGATGTAAGGAGTATCTGCAATCCAAGGCATATACCAAAATAGGGTTTCCCTGTTTTTATAAATGATTTTACCGTGTCTTCAAGTTCCAGATGTGCAAGATTCGCCATGCAGTCCCTGAATGCTCCGACTCCGGGCAGAACAAGGGCGTCAGCTTTTTTTATTGTTTCAGGGATGTTTGTTACTTGTGCGTTTAAGCCTGTACGCTCAAAGGCTTTCTGAACACTGCGCAGGTTTCCCATCCCATAGTCTACAATTGCTATCATGAATCAAGACGGCCCTTTGTAGATGGTATCCCCTGTCCTTTACGGGTGCGGTCACAGGCTTTCTTTAACGCCCGGCCAAAGGCTTTGAACACGGCCTCGCAGATGTGGTGCTGGTTTTCTCCGTAAAGCAGGGATATGTGCAAAGTTGTCCCGCTGTGAATGGAAAAGGCCCTGAAGAACTCCTTTACCAGTGAATAGTCGAAGCCCTCGAATTTTTTTGGCGGCATTTTGACATCATATTTAAGATAAGGGCGGCCGCTTATATCAAGCACAACCCGTGCGAGCGATTCGTCCATCGGGGTATAAGCCTCTCCGTAACGCGCAATCCCTTTCCTTTGCCCCAGTGCATTTCTGAATGCCTGCCCTAAAACTATCCCGGCATCTTCTACCGTGTGGTGACAATCAACCTCGATGTCGCCTTTCCCCTTAAGCTCTATGTCAAACTCTCCGTGACGTGCAAAAAGGTCGAGCATGTGGTTGAGAAAGGGTATTCCAACATCTATGCGGGATTTCCCTTCGCCGTCAATCTTGAGATTAACAAATATCCTTGTTTCAGAGCTGTTTCTCTCTACCTTTGATTTTCTTTTTTCTGCCATATCAATTTGCCTCTAAAATTATGTAAACGATCTTCCTCGATTCGTTAAGAGTTTACCTTTTCCCTATACTCAATGTTGCTAAATGTACTATACAAACGCATTGATTGCAATCAGTGCTTGTATCACTAGTATAAAAACTCCTTGATAAGGGAGTATTCATAAAATAGAATAAAAAAATGATAATAACCGACTGCTTTTTACCTGTATTAGTGGCCAAATGAAAGGATTTCTTTTTAGAAGAATCGCTATTCATCTTGCTGCAACAATAATTGTAATAATCTTCTTTCTGATCATTGTGGGGAAGATTTACACTCTCAACATGGCTCAGCTTGAGAAGGAGTATGCAGCAAGGCAGTCTCTCGTTACATCCCAGTCTGCAGGCCAATTGACATCCTATTTTGATAACCTGCGCAGGGAATTCAGTCTTACCGCAAGGCTTGCGAACGTCAGCAGGATAGCAGCGGAAAAAGGTATGGATGGCGAATCTCTGGGCAGATATTATGAAAGCATATCCCGGGCAGAGATAGATGCCTATTTCCTCACTGACCTTCATGGAAATATTGTCCGTACTTCGTCGGCTGTTGTAACAGGACAGATTTCATTGCCGCAGACTCTTGTTGATGAATTAAAGGGAATGCACGCTGATGATTATCTGATTCAAAATGTAATGATCAGAAACCATGGTGAACCTGTAAGCCCGCAGCACTTTCTTTTTCTTATGCCTTTTTACAGCGGCGTGGGAGTTGAGAGACAATTGCACGGCATAGCAGGGGCTGTCATTGACCTTGACCTGATCTTTAAAAGGTTTGTTTCCCCTCTTATCACTTCAGAAGGACAGTCTGCATGGGTGATGTCGCAGGACGGCGTCATTCTCTATCTTCCTACACATCCTGAAATGGTGCAGATGAGTATTTTTTCAGCTACCAATGACTGTCTCAGATGTCATGAGGATTTTTCTGTAGAGCAGGATATTCTTAAGAATCCTGATTTCAGCGGCGCACATAAGGTTGGCAAGCATGTGATGCTTGTTTCCGCATCTACGTCGATGCTAAGGGGAATATCTTTTAAAGTCGTGACCAGTGTTCCTCTTTCTTCAATCGCAAACCAGGCGCGTATGAGCTACCTTTATATGGTCCTCCTTTCAGTGACTATCATCCTTGCTCTCTCGCTTTCAGGCGCGTATGCGATCAGGGTGAACAGGAAGAGGGCTGAAGCTTTAATCCAGAAGCTGAAGGCAAGCGAGGAGATACTTTATCTTAAAGAGTTCAATGAGAACATCATAAAGAACCTTCCGGTCGGAATAGTGGTGATTGACAAGGAACGAAAAATCCAGAGCATAAACGAGGAAATAATAAAGCAGGGGAAAAAGATAGGTCTCATAAGGGATATTGAGGGAGAGATCGGAACGGATGTTATCGAGCAGATTCCGGAAAGCCTCAGGCAGAATGCAATAGATATATATAATCATGTGCTGAATGGCGGTGTGCCTTATTTTAACCCGATGATCACATTCAGGGGAAAAGAAGAGAAGCTATTGCTGTCAGTCCGGATCAATCCTTTAAGGGATGCGAAAAACAGCATTGTAGGTGCTGTCATAATGAGGGAGGATATTACGGAGCAGAAACGCCTTGAAGCGGAGATCAAGGAGACAAAAGAGTATCTGGAGAAGATATTTGAGGCATCGGTGGACGGTATGATAGTTACCGATGCCACCGGTGTAATAAGAATGGCTAATGATGCGGTTTCCCATATCCTTGGATATGAGAAACCGGAGCTTATAGGGATGCATACAAGTGAGCTTTCGACAAAGCAGGTCGAGCATGTTGAAGCCCAGCGCAGGATACTTGATACTTTGCGAAAGGCGGGCAAAAGCGCGCCGACCGAGGTTATGTACAGGAGAAAGGACGGCACTTTTATTGCCGTAGAACAAAGCTCGTCGTTCGTCTATGATGAGAGGGGAAAGATTGTTGCAGCAGTGGCGGACCTGCGTGACCTTACAGAAAAAAAGAAGGCCGAATCAAAACAGAAAGAGCTCCAGCAAAGACTCATCCAATCTGAGAAACTGGCATCCATCGGCAGACTGGCGGGCGGGGTTGCGCATGAGATAAACAATCCATTGAGCGGTGTTGTCACAAACCTTGGCATGATAAAGGAGATAAAGGTTCCTGATCCGGGTGAGATAGTGGCGAAATGTAAGGTTATCAGCCCTGATGCGGATTGCACACAGAAGATGGCAGCTTTCTATGAAGAGTATCTCAGACTTGAGAAGAAAAGACAGAGGCTTCTTGAGACAGCATATAAAGGAGGTGAACGGTGCAAGAAGATAATCCGCGACCTGCTCGTATTTTCAAGGCCTTCAAACGGCAAAGAAGACGAGATGGTCAATGTAAACGAGTGCATCGAAGACAGCCTTGAAATTGTGGACCATCAGCTTGAGCTTAACAATGTTAAAATAAAAAAAGAAATGAGCTGGGATTTAAGGAGCATAAACGGGATCAAAAAAGAAATTGAGCAGGTTTTCCTCAATATTTTTATCAATGCCAACCATGCCATGATGCCTGACGGCGGGGAGCTTACCATTGAGACAAAGGGAGAAGGGAACAATGTTGTTGTGAACATTTCCGACACAGGATGCGGTATTCCTGAAGAAGTTTTCGACAAGATATTCGATCCCTTCTTTACCACCAAGGAGGTCGGTGTCGGAACAGGACTGGGGCTTTCAATAGTCTATGAGATAATAGAAAAGCACAACGGCAAGATTGATGTCAAAAGCAAGGCAGGAGAGGGGACAACCTTTTCTTTCATTTTCCCTGCCGCCCAGCGCCTCGGCGAATCAGCGTAAGTGTAAACCTGTTTTATCAGCTTGAAGCAGCGGCGGCAGTCTGCATTTCGCTTCAAACTTCAGGCGCTCTTATGCAGACAGCCACCGCTTCCCACAAATAATTACTAACACTGGATTTCGCATCTGTGCGGAATGACAACATTGTATTCATATTTGGATGCCTGGCAGCTTGCTCTGGGGTAATTTAATCTTGTCAATTATAGTAATTAATATTATCTTAAAGTTGATTATATTCTTGTTGCCAATTTGCTGGGGGCTAAACAATGACCAAAAGAAAAACAATAACTGCTTTTTTGATTTGTTTTATTCTTTTTCTATCTGTTGATGTTAGTTTCGCTAAAACTAAGATTACAAAATTAACTTCAAAATATTTAATTGGTGAATATACACAGAATGTAGTCTGGAAGACGGTTGTTGTTAATGACATTGCTTATCTTGCAGCAGTGGAGGGTGGCTTAGTAATTTTAGATATATCAGATCAATCATCACCTCATCTTTTGGGAACCTATAAAGAAGACAACAGCGATATACTGGATGTATTTGTTGAAAACGGGATTGCTTATATTGCAGATGCAAATAATGGATTTGAAATCATTGATGTATCAAATCCAGAATCGCCCACTCTTTTAGGCAGTTATAACACTGGAAGTGCAAGGCAAATTTACGTATCTAATGGTATAGCCTTCGTCCACAATTGGTATGGAAATTTAGACCTTATTGATATTTCCAATCCCTCTGCTCCCACCTTGCTTGGGAGTGTTGATGCGGGTAATCAACCCGGAGGAATTTATGTTTCAGGCAATTATGCTTATGTCGGAGACAATGAAGATGGGGGAAGAGGATTTCAAATAATAGATATTTCTGACCCCTCAAGCCCCAGTGTGTTAGGACAAACAGGAGGATGTTGTTCTCCATTAATGTATTATAAAGGATTTTTTTATATAGACCTATGTGGCGAAATAAATAAGGTTGATGTCAGTAATCCGTCTTCTCCAACCATAACAGCTATATTTCACGGTATGGGGTCATCAGGTGAACCTTTTACTGTTTATGATGATAAACTTTATTATTATACTCAGAGGTCTGATGGTCTTGTCGGAATATGGGTTATTGATTTGCTCTCTTCAAAAGCAACAGAACTTTATAAAGTTGGAGGTATGCAACAAATACAATTTAGTAATGGGGCTATGTATTTATCATATATAACAGGTTTAGAAATATATGATTTAAAACCGGCTTCTATCTCAGCTTTAAGCAGAGATACATGTGCGCCAGGAAGTAAGCTTACAGTTAATGGAAAGAAGTTCGGTGCTGATGCAGGAAAGGTTATAGTTAAACAGGGAAGTAAAAATTATGAATGTACTATCATTTCATGGAGCAACTATAAAATAGTTTTGAAATTATCAAAAAGCCTTAAATCCGGCAAAGCGTCCATCCGGGTTATAAAATCTACAGGTCTGAAATCTGAGAATAACAAAACCATTAATATAAAAAAATAATTATTGTAGGGACAGGTTTAAAACCTGCCTTTACATGGCTATTTTCCGGCAAACCCTAAACAGAAATCTCAAGCTGAATGGTGTCGTAATTTACGGTTGGCGTTATCCTCTGTCTGTCTGTTTTACTTTTTTTCAAAGATACAAGTCCGCTTTGTTCAAGAAGCCTTAAGTCCTCGTTGACATTTTTTAAATCTCTGTGGAGTGCCTTTGCCAGTTCATAAACAGAAGAAGGTTTCTTGTCTTTTATTAACTTCAAAACCTCAATCCTTCGGTCAGTTAATATTTTTCTCATTGTGGCAAGATTTTCAAAATAAACTCCTCTCTCATTTTTTACGGTTTTGCCTTTTTCAATTATTTTTGCAACTTTGGCAAAATGCTTTAAGCCGTCTTCCAGAGTTCTTATTCCTATTTTAACTTTTTTTATCTTCATGGCTATCTATCCCTTTCAATTTTTATTATATCATTAAAAAAATCGCTTATAAGTTTTGATATATTTTTAAAATTATAGGAATCCTCTTTTTTTATAGAATGTCTGTGATGCCCTTTCCCCTCTGCATTGTCATAACCGATTATCCGTTCCCCTTTTACAATATAAACCAATGAATATTTATATCCCTGAGGGTAAGTTCTGGATGCAGGAACTTTCCAGATTTTCATTTCAACTATATTCCCGTCAGGTCTTGTATATTTATCATGAAGTACAAGAATGCTAGCCATATATGGTATAGTATACCTCATATTGGTTAGCTGTCAAGAACCTGTGTAAATTACTGAATGGGTGCAAAGGTAAGGAATTTATCAAAGCAGTTCTGAGTAGATCTTCTCGATGCCGGCAACGTATGAAGAAACGCTGAAAAGTGCGTGGGCTCGCCGGTTGCCATTTTCTCCAAGCTCTCTGCGGAGAGGTTCATTCTTGATAAGCATTTCTATTTTGCCTGCGAGGCTCTCGATATCTCCGGGGGAAGTGAGAAGACCTGTTTTCCCTTCCTCTATCACCTCAGGCACACCGCCTGTTGCAGAGCCAATTACTGGTTTTCCCAATGCCATTGCCTCGATTATGCCGCGCCCGAAACCTTCGTTTGCGGTTTCAAGTGAGGGAAATACTGCTATATTGAAAGAAGCGGTGATCCTTTCTATGTCTCGCCTGAAACCTGTGAATATTACGCTGTCGGCAACGCCAAGCTCCTCTGCTGACTTTCGTAAATAATCTGTGTATCCTGCCTCTTTCCTGGAGGGTTCACCTACTATTAGCGCTTTGAATGAGTGTCCCGCAGTCTTTAAAATTCCGCATGCGCGGATCAACTCCATCTGTCCTTTTTCAGGAGCTAATCTGCCCACGATTCCTATGACAATATCATTCTGCAATATACCAAGCTCGCGGCGCACTTCCATGCTGTCAATCTTTGCTGTGTCGAATTTTTCAAGGTCAACTCCGTTATAAACTGTCGAGACTCTTCGCTCATTTTCCCATCCCCTGAATGTCTCTTTGATGGCATCGGATACGCAGATTATCCTGTCGCTTTCTATCAGCGAATATTTGCGGATCTTTGTTCTCTCGAACGTATTCCTGATGTGACAGACAAGAGGGATTTCAAGGCTGCGGGCAATCATTGCTCCGTAAGGGTTGTCCCAAAGTGTGTTGCAGTGAATAAGAGAGATACCTTCACTTTCTGCCATTCTAAGGAGCTTTTCAAAAGTGATGGGGCGCGAAAGGAAGCCGCGTGCCTTTCTCCACATTTCCATTTTTATTAAGGCGGGCTTTACACCTGAAGATTGAAGCTCATCGACGAAAGTACCTTCAGCAGAAGTAACCACACAGGGAAAGAATCTTTCTCTGTCAATGTTCCGCACAAGAAGGAGAAGGCTTTCAATGGCTCCTCCCATCCTTGTCACTCCCTGTATGTAGAGGATTTTTTGTGGCGAGGTTTTTATCTTAATGCACTATTCCCTTTTCAAATTCTTTGTCAGTCCTGAACTGTATCCTGTGAAGCTTACTGTAAACAGCTTTCTTTGCAAGGAGCTCATCGTGTTTTCCCATCTCAACTATTTTGCCGCCTTCAAAAACAAGGATGAGGTCTGCGTGAACTATGGTTGAGAGCCTGTGTGCTATCACTAATGTTGTCCTCTGCTGCATGAGGTTTTCAAGGGCCTTCTGTACCATCTTCTCAGATTCCGAATCAAGGGCTGAAGTCGCTTCATCAAGAATGAGGATGTCAGGGTTTTTAAGGAGTGCCCGGGCGATTGATATGCGCTGTTTCTCACCCCCCGAGAGCCTTACACCTCTTTCTCCTATTACCGTATTATATCCCATGGGAAAATTACTTACAAAATCATGGGCAAAAGCGGCCTTGGCAGCTTCTATTATCTCTTCCTCAGTTGCATCAACCCTGCCATAGGCAATGTTATCCCTTATAGTGTCGTTGAAGAGAAATGTCTCCTGTGTAACAATTCCGATGAGGGAGCAGAGAGAAGTGAGCTTTATCTGTCTTGTATCGATCCCGTCTATTGTTATACTTCCTATCGTGGGTTCATAAAATCTCGGGATAAGATCAACAAGGGTTGATTTGCCGACACCGCTTGGACCAACAAGAGCTATCATCTGTCCTTTTTGTACCCTGAAGTCTATATCTTTAAGAATCATACCGTCTGCTTCATTGTACAGGAACGATACATTGTTGAACACTATTTCACTTTCAAACCGGTCTTTTGTTACAGCTCCATGCACGTCCTTTATGGCGGGTTTTATGTCCATTATTTCAAACACTCTTTCAGCCCCGGCCATTGCTTTCTGGATGTCATTGTTTGTCTTGGAAAGTTTGCGTATCGGATCATAGAGCATTGCAAGTGCGGCAAGGAAAGAGAAGAAAGTGCCGGGTGTCTTGGTCCCGTTTATTACCTGAAAGCCTCCGTACCATAGAATTGCAGCGCCTGCCAGTGCTCCAATAAATTCCATAAGAGGAGAACTTATTTCATTTACCCTTACAGATTTCATGCTTATATCAAAATTTCTTTTGTTCACTTTCTGGAATTTTCTGTTCTCATGCGGCTCCATCCCAAAGGCTTTAACAATTTTTATGCCGGAGAATGATTCCTGAAGCACAGATGTAAGGCTTGCCGTGTTTTCAAGGCTTTTCTTGCTTATCTTCTTTATCTTTTTCCCAAATGTATTCATCAACAGTCCCACAAATGGAAGGACAAATACGGCGATACATGCAAGCTGCCAGTCCTGATAGAAAAGTACACCCACAAGTCCAAAGAGGGTAAATATCTGCCTTAGGAGCTCAGGAATTATATCAGCAGCAACCTGGGAGAGCTCCTTGGTGTCGTTTGTTATCCTCGACATAAGCGATCCTATGGGAGTTTTATGAAAGAATGAGAGCGAGAGCCTCTGCATATGGCTAAACAAATCACGCCTTACTTCCATGACGACTTTCAATGCAACATATTTCATTAGATAATTCTGAGCGTAGCGGGATACCCCCTGTATGGCAAAAAGAGCAAGGATGCCGATGGGCAAAAGTGCAAGTTTTGCGGCATCCTTATTTAGGAATATGTTGTCGAGAGCAGGCTTTACAGCCCATGCAGTTGCTCCGGTAGTTGCCGAGACTGTCAGGGCAAAGGCAGTACCTATTGCTATTCTCACCCAGTATGGCTTTACGTATACAAAGAGTCTCTTGTAAAGGCTTATTATTGTGTTCTTATTAAGTTGTTTTTTCTTTCCCATTTTTTTCAGTTTCAATTTTTGGTGTTTTGCAACTGCTCCGGAATTAAAATGTTGTTATTGCTAACTTATTGTTTTACTTCTATCAATCAAATTATCTTCTTCAGATGGAGTCTGGCAGCAGGCCACGGCAGTTCCCATAATTATCATCACCATGATAACCATACGGCTTCTCAGAAAAGTTCCCACAAAGCCGTGAAAAAATATGGCAATTATACCTGCTGCGCATCCAATTATTATGACTTCCCTGAAAGTGTTCCGGTATTTTTTCCTGCCTGCAAATACGGTGCAAAAGAATGAGACGAACAATGCTGTCTGGGCTAAAAAACCGGCTATGCCGTTCTCGACAAGGGTTTGCAGCATCTGGTTATGTGCATGTCCTAGCTTCTGTTTCGCCTTTTTGGGTTTAAGTCCTTTTTCAACATAAAGTTTGTAGAATATGTCAGTCCCTGTCCCTGCTCCAAGAAAAGGATATTTCTTGATTATCTTGAATGACGCCTGCCAGACAAAGGGTCTTTCTATAAGTACCTTTTTGGGTTTAAGGTAGTTCCCAAAATCAAATATGGTTATAAATCTTTTTATAATAGTTCCGGGGAGGAGCAGCGGAAGGATTGCAAATGTAATCGCGACTGCACCCAGTACTTTTCTTTCGTAGAAAACCCCGATAATCAGAAGAGAAAGAATAATCGAAACCCAGCTTCCCCTCGACTGTGCAAAGATTATAACTATCATTCCGACTATGATTGATATGCTCAAAGGCAAACGTGTCTTCCACCCCTTGATCTTCAAAAACATGATAAGTATTACCGGAAAAACCAGGTCTGCAAACATTCCGACCTTGTTATGATGACCGAGTGTCGCATCAAGCTTTTTCCCCTCATGCGCAAGTGTAATATAATATTCAACAATGCCATAAATGTTCATAACAGTAAAAGAGGCTATGATGAACCATATAAGCCTTTTGATCTGCCTCTCCTCGTCCATGAAATTAATTATGGCAAATAATATGAGAAAGGACTTTAATATTTCGCTTCTGATGTAGTCAAAACTGTAAGCCGGATCAATAGAGAAGAATGCAGACAGGATTGACACTAAGATCAGAATACCGGCAGGAATATTAAGAGAAGTTTTCTTAAAAATAATCTTTTTTTCAAAAAACATCAGTGCGGTCCAGACTATCGCGATCATGACAAGAGCTGAGTCTGACAGTGATGCCCTGTTGTTAAAAGGAATGACAACTATATAAGTGAGGATGCAAATCTCAATTAAGTGCCTTAGATAAATTCCTACTTTTGCATATTTATTGATTCCATCTGCCCCACCTGCCATTGATTGCAGAGGATATTCATATGTATGGTTTTTTGTCATTTCATTTTCATCAAGGGAAATTATGAAGATACTCCTTTTTTCTTCAATAGGTTAAAATACAAATTCGTTGTTTTTTCAATCATTTTTTCTATTGAGAAGAAATCTTCTGCGCGTTTACGCGCTTTTATCCCCATTGATTTTTTAAGATTTTCATCCTGGAAAAGCTGTAATATGCGGTCGCTCATTGTATTAAAATCGCCTGCTTTTACAAGAAAGCCTGTTTCTCCTTCCTCTATTGCTTCCATGTTCCCCCCCACATCTGTTGCAACCACAGGTTTGCCGGATGCCATTGATTCAAGAATTACATTGGAGAATCCCTCTTTTAGAGATGAGAGGACTGAAATATCCGAGGCTGAAAGGATTTCAGGTATGTCATTGCGCCTGCCTGTGAATATCACATTCCCTTCTATCCCTGTTTCTCTTGCAGCTTTGAGAGCTTCTTCGTGAGCCCTGCCGCCCCCCACGATAAGGAATCTGACTTTCCCGGGATATTTTTTTATCACTTCTGCGGCAGCCTTAAAAAAAGTGAGATGATCCTTCTGGGCAACAAGTCTTGCTATGTTTACGACAGTCTTTTCCCCTTCAGCTATTTTAAATTCTTCGATTATTCTATTTTTCCCGGGGTAATCAGGGCGGAATTTAGATGTGTCCACGCCGTTATATATGACTGTGCATTTATCCTCGTTTAATCCGGTATTTTCGATGAAATCTTTTTTCACTTCCCCTGAGACAGCTATCACAGAATCGCGAATGGGGTTTACAAGCCTGTCCATGAATGCCTGGCGTTTTGTATCCCACTGAGCTACATTATGTACATTGGATATCACTACCGGAACCCCGGCAAGCCAGGCTGAGATTGTTCCTGATATGCCCGGACGGTACATATGGGTGTGGACTATGTGTGTTTGATTTTCCCGTAAAAATTTTGAAAGCTTTCTTAAGCTTGCCGGATGCAGCCGCCCTTTGAAATGAATCAGATGTACAGGTATTCCCTGTTCTTCAAGCTCATGAGCAAGTGCTCCCTTTTCACGGATGCAGACAACTGAAACATTAAAGGCATCTTTTAACTTTGGAAGGAGTCCGACGAGCCTTCTCTCAACTCCCCCCACAGGAAGGTCTGAGATTATCCTTACTAGGTTAAATTTCCTCTGCCCGGTCAATTCTTCTGCCTCTTGCAACTTACAAGTTCGTAGTATAGGTTCTCAATGTTGTTTATCCTGCTTTGAAGGGAGAATCTTTCAAGCACTGTCCTGTAAGCGTTTTCTCCCATAAGGGCAAGTCTCTCCCTGTCGCTTAAAAGACTTATCATCGCCTCTGAAAGGGCGTCCGGGCTTTTGGGTTTTACAAGTATTCCGGTGACTCCCTCTTCTACAAGCTCAGGATTTCCAGCAATGCGTGTTGCTATGACAGGTTTCTTCATTGCAAAGGATTCCCTTATTGTTCCCGTAAGCCCTTCTCCGTCATAGGAAGCATTCACGGTTATGTCCATCCCTGCCATGAGTTCCGGGATGTCGTCCCTGAAGCCAGTGATGAATATGCTTTTCCCGATGCCAAGTTCATCTATCTTTGCCATGAGGTTCTTGAACGTATCCCGTTCTTCCTTGTATCCTCCGACGATGAAGAACTTTGCTTCAGGAAAACGTATGAGGACCTTTGCCGCAGCCTCTGCAAAATATATGTGTCCCTTCCAACTTCTTATGTTAGCCACTATACCGACCACAGGATATGCATTGTTTATTTTGAATTCATTCCTCATGGCAAGGGGGCTTATCTGCCAGTTGAATCTTTGAAGGTCAGTGCCGCCATAGATAACACGCACTTTGTTCTCCTTAAGGCCGGAGCTTTTTACTGTTATGTCCTTTACTACAGATGAAACTGCAACCACTGCATCAAGTTTGCCTGAGCGGTATTTCAGCCTGTTGAAAGGATCAAGCGGAAACATAACTCCTCTGTTTGCAACAAGCGCAGTCCGCCTGTTCCCGATAAGTGCAAAAAGCGAAAGGGAAAGGGCCAGTCCCTTGTGTGCGTGAACTACATCAACTTTCCGCTCTGCAATTATCTTTCTCAGTGCCATTATGGATTTAATGTCCCATTCATTTTTCATGGAGACTGTTTCAACAGGTATCTTCATGTCCTTTGCCCGTTCCACAGCCTGTTTCCCGGGTCTTGTAATAAGAAGGGAATTATGTCCTTTATCGAGCAAGGCTTTGGCAAGCTGGTAAGCCTGGAATGTGCCTCCGCTATGACAGCCTGCTCTGGGTATAATCTGGATGATGCTCAGGGGTTCTTTCATTTTTCTGATATTCAAATCTTGGCGTATGTTATCGCCTTCTGTGCCTGGTATTTTCCGCCTTTGTCGGCATATGAAACGGCGCAGGTTTCATCGCTTTCGATGAACACTGCCTGTGAGATGCCTTCCATGGAATAAGCTCTAACCTTTGAAGAAGATATGTTTGAGATGGCGATCGTGATGAATCCTTCCCATTCAGGTTCAAGAGGGGTGATATTTACAAGCAGTCCGCACCGTGCATAGGTTGATTTGCCGAAGCAGAGAACTATTATGTCGCGCGGGATGCGAAAGTATTCGAGAGACCTTCCAAGCACTGTCTGTCCCGGCTCTATTTCGAGAACAGGAGCTTTTACATTTTTATATACTGATATATCCAGATTTTTGGGGTCTATGGTTGCTGTCTCCCGGTTCCCCTGGGGGACCCTGTACTCATCGAAAAGCCTTAAGTCATATCCGTAGGAAGAGACGCCGTAGGATATGTTCCCTTTTTTTATCTGGCTTGCCTCGAAGGGTTCTATCATCCCTTTTTCTTTAGCCATCTTTACAAGCCAATTGTCAGATTTTACAGACATGATTATTTTATCAGGTTCATGAATTCCGCCCTTGTTTCCGGGCGTCTGAAAGCGCCGAGTATTGCGCTTGTAACGACAAGGGAGTTCTGCTCTTCAGTTCCCCTCATTATCATGCAGAGGTGCTTTGCCTCAATAACTACAGCGACTCCAAGGGGATTAAGCGCCTCTTCGATGGTTTTTGCAATCTGGTTTGTGAGCCTTTCCTGTATCTGGAGCCTCTTGGAAAAAACGTCAACGAGGGTCGCAAGCTTGTCAAGGCCTACTATCTTTTTACGCGGGATGTATGCCACATGGCACTTGCCGAAAAAAGGGAGAAGGTGATGTTCGCAAAGACTGTAAAGGTCGATCCCCTTAAGAAGGATCATTTCCTCGTAATCTTCGGTGAACGTGGAATCAGGGGAACTGAGTATGCTTTTTGGGTCGATGCGGTATCCTTTTGTGAGAAACTCGATAGTCTCCCGCACGCGCTGCGGAGTTTTGAGGAGTCCCTCCCTTCCTACATCTTCGCCGATATCCGTTAACACCTTTTTTATGAGATCTTCCATATTAGTCCTAATGAATTATTCTTATAATTACTGCCAAGCCACTTGCTATCTCTTAGAGTAACCCTCTGTAACGCTCCGGGTCAAGAATAAAAGGATTGCTCTTTTTTTCATTTTGAATTGTTGTATTCTCCCCGTGTCCGCAATGAACCATCGTATTCCCGCTTAAAGGGACCAATTTGTTCATTATAGAGCTCATGATCTGATTGTAGTTTCCACCCGGCAGGTCAGTTCTTCCGATTGAGCCGTGAAAAAGCGTGTCTCCCGTGAATATGAAATTGCCAAACTTATAGCATGTCCCGCCCTGCGTATGTCCCGGGGTGCAGATAACTTCTATTTGGAAACCACCTATTTCAAGCGCTGAATCCTCTTTAAGGAAATTGTCAACACGGGGAATCTCTCCGAAGGAAAACCCGACCATGCTTGCCTGTTCATTAAGGGATGAAAGAAGTTTTAAATCTGCCGCATTAAGATAAAATGGGATGCCGTAATCTTTTTTAAGTCTGTTTACAGCCCCTACATGGTCAATATGCGCATGTGTAGCAAGGATTGCCAGAGGATTGAGATTTTTCTTCTTAATCAATGATATTATCCTTTCCTCATCATCACCCGGGTCTATTATTATGGTTTCACCGCTTTCTTTGCTCACCAGAAAACAGTTTTCCATAAAAGGTCCCACAACAAGGCAGTCTATGTTCATTCTTTTCCCTTCCATTTTTCTCCGCCGTTCCAGACTTCCTTTTTCCAGATAGGGGCTATCTCCTTTATCCTGTCCATTATGTATTTACAGGCTTCAAAACCTTCGGCACGGTGCGGAGAAGAGACTGCGATACCTACGCTTGCCTCGCCGACTCCAAGTTTTCCGACCCTGTGAACCACGCTGATATGGCAGATGTCGAATTTCTTTTTTGTTTCTTCCCCGATTTCTTTGAGTTTGTCTTCCGCCATTTCCTTGTAGGCATCATAGTCAAGATAGCTTACCCTTTTATCTCCTTCTATCCCTCTTGTGACTCCAAGGAAGGTGACGATAGCGCCAGCCGCTTCATCTGCTACCTCCTTTATAAGGGTATCAATCTTTACTTCATCATCTATGATCTTGTACATATCAGCCCCCGCTTACAGGAGGTATAAGTGCTACTTCATCTCCGTTTTTCAATACTGTTTCTCTCTTGCAATATTCCCTGTTTACGGCAACAAGGAGCGATTCGTTCATATCCGCTATTATTGGATACCTGCTTTTAAGCTTTTCCATTGTGTCATGCAGGGTTTCTCCTTCTGCGGCCTCAATCTCCTCAGAGCCTTTCCCGACCTTTTCCCTTATAGCTGCAAAGTATAGTATTTTTATTTTCATAATCAGATACCGCCTGCTATCTTTGGATATACTTTTTCCCGTGCATCTTCAAGATCCTGCGGGAAATCTATCTCGATCCAGGGGAGCCCTCCGGTGCTCACAGCATGCAGCGGGTGGACTTTTGTCATCTCTTTAAAAGCATAAGGCGCCCATTCATTTACTTTTCCTTCCGAGATTATCCTGTCCATGATGGAGTAAAGGATCTTTCCTCCGTCAACGCCGAATTTAATAAGCCCCACGTTTTCCCCTTGTGCCTCGGATGGGGGCATGGCCTTACTCATGTCTATGACTTTGCCGTCCTTTACCTTTACCTTCATCTCCTCTTCCCCCATGCCGTCCTTGAAATCAACTGTTATACAGTTTTCTTCCTTAAAATTGAGAAGCTCTTTTAATATTAATGGATGGAAGAGGACATCGGAATTGAGTATGAAGAATGAGTTCCCGGAAAGCGCTTCCCTTGCAAGCCAGAGAGAATAGATACTGCTCGTTGATTTATACTTCTCATTGAAAATATAATGAAAATCATTTCCAAGTTTCTCTCTCAGAAGACCCTCTCCATGTCCTGTCACTATCACTATGTCTTTAACGCCGCAGGAACGGAAGCTCTCTATCTGGTAGTTGATTATTGCCTTGCCGCATATCTCAAGGAGGCATTTAGGCCTGTCCTTGGTGTAGGGCATAAGCCTTTTGCTTTCCCCTGCGGCTAATATTATTGCCTTCATTTAAACTTGCTCCTCATTAACTTAAACTAAGACTTAAACTAAAACTTAAACTAGCAACTTACTCCTAAACTTGCTCGTTAACTTACTCATCAAGCTCGAGATATCTGTAAATGGAAGATACAGCTTTTTCAGTTGCCTTCCCCGGGTTGTAAAAAAGGTTTTCTGCCAGCCTTCTTCTTACCTCAGAATGTTCTGCCGGATTTTCAATTCCCTTCTGCACAGCAGACTTAATTTGAGGGATTGTCTCCACAGTGTAGCCTGATTTTCTTCCCCAGACTTCAAGGTCAACCGTATTTTTGTATCTTTCAAGCAAACCGGGAGTATCTATGAATACGATGGGTCTGTCAAGAAGGGCAAACTCATTAGAGACTGAACTTAAGTCTGTAATCAAGAGATCGCTTGCGAAAAGGTAGGGCACGATATCATAATCCTTTATAATCCTTGTTTTCCCTTTTTCCAGAGGAGCAAGCTTTTCCCTCCAGTCAACAGGGTTGCGGTTAAGGTCATAGGAATGATCATGTATCTTTACAAGCACGTTTAGCCCTTCATGAGAAAGCTCGCTTATAAGGGCTTCGCCCACTGTATAAAGGGATGACTGCTGGGACCATGTCGGTGCATAAATGACTGTGGGGATTTTTGGATCAAGCCCCATCGGCTCCAGTATTTTTTCGCGATTTAATGAGCCGTCAAAGAACCTGTCGAGTTTCGGCATCCCGACTTTTTCAATGCGTTTGTCATCCTCTTTAAGGAGACCATCGCTTACGAACTTGCTCCGCATGTATTCGCCGATTAAAAAAAGCTTGTCGAACTGATAAACTTTGTCAGAATATGCCTTCCCCTTGAATGATGCACCGTGGAACATATGGACTTTAAAGCTGCATCTCTTCCCGGCCATCATTATGTCAGGACTTATGTAGAGATCGAACCTTTTAAGCCCCGCGAGCCTGAAGTTTAAAAGATTTACATTAATAAGCCCGAGAACATCCCTGTAAAGCCTGTCAGGATTTTTTGAACCCTCGAACTTGGATGTGAAGGTTATCTCTATGCGAGGGTCCTGCTCAAGCTTTCTGTGGATGGTGCTGAATACAGCATAGTTCATGGGGGATACAGCGTAGAAAAGGATCTTCTTTTTCTTATCCATGTTTAGCGAGTTGACTTTCTTTCAAGTACCTCATGATAAATTTTTTCAACTTTTTCACATCTAATCTTGTTTGTGCATTTTTGAAGTACAATTTTTCTTCCTTCCAACCCCATTTGCTTTCCCTCATCCATATGGTTTAGCAGATAAAGAATAGCATCTGCTAAAGCATCCGGGTTTTTTACCGGA
The DNA here is from genome assembly GCA_016219965.1 of Candidatus Schekmanbacteria bacterium. Lineage (NCBI taxonomy): Bacteria > Candidatus Schekmaniibacteriota > Candidatus Schekmanbacteria bacterium. The sequence continues at coordinate 477,290 of JACRJM010000007.1, read as the reverse complement.
ACAAGCATTCCGGTTTTTTTATGTATCACAATCTCGCGGTTCCCCGCAACATCGGTTGATACAACAGGTCTTGCCATTGCAAGGGATTCCCTTATTGCGCCTGTAAGTCCTTCCCCCTTTGTCGCAGAACAGACAGATATATCCATTGCTGCGATTACCCTTGCGATGTCATTGCGGAACCCGGTGAAAAGAAGGTTTTTTTCAATCCCCATCTCCTTTGCGATAGGGAGGAATTTTTCCTCAAGCCTGCTTCCAACCATCATGAAAAGCACATCACTCCTTGCTGCAATGACCTTCTTCGCCGCTTCAAAGAAAAGAGGATGCCCTTTTTTCCCCTGCGGCGCGGCAATGTTGCCTATTACAGGGACATCATCCCTGATATTGAATTCTCTTCGCACTTCTTTACCGTCAATTTCTGGGGTGAACATCTCGGGGTCGAAACTGCCATAAACGACTTCAATTTTTTCAGCCGGCATTCCGGATTTTTTTACAAGAACATCTTTTACCGCCTCTGCAACAGCCATTACCCTGTCGAGTTTCTTCGAAAAAAAGAGCTTCTTTTCGTTTTTAAGGATGTAGTTATTCCCTCTGTTTGTGAAAAGGCTTTTAAGTTTCATGCCGCTTGCTGCTCGAAGTATAAAACGAAGAGCAATATCGCGATGCGTATGAATGACATCGTAGTCGTTTAATTTCAGTATCCTTCTCATCCTCAGGGCTTCACGGAAAGAGTTCATTCCGAAGAACTCAAATTCTATGGAGTAATCTTTAAGCTTCTTGATGGAACCCATGTCCTTTTCAGTGACTGTGCCATCTTCCATGTTGAATATGCATTTTACCTGATGCCCTCTTTCTTTTAATCCCTTGGCAAGGAGGAATGCCTGCACTGCACCCCCTCTTTCAAGGTTCCTGTGCGAGAGCACCTGAAGTATATTGAGTTTTTTATTCACAGTTTATTCTCTGTTGAATTATTATTCTGAATGGCTTGGGAGTTCCCGCGGCAGGCGCCTGCGGTTTAGCGCCAGAGCGGGACTCCCAAGCTATTTTAGTTTAAGTTTTTTCCATTTTCAAAAGTCTGTATATTGATTCTACAGCAGCCTTTGTTGCCTTTCCATGATTGCAGAATATGTCATCTGCCACTGCCTTCCTTATCTTGCTTTTTTCTTTTGGGTTTTTAAGCGCCTCGCCAATAGCGGCATCAAGCTCTCTGATACTGGAAGCAACAGTGCCGGCTTTTCTCCCCCATGTGTCCAGGTCAAGGGTCTTCTCATAGTCCTTTAGAAGCTGAGGAGAGTCGAGAAATATTATGGGGCGGTCAAGAAGAGTGAATTCATTTGCCACCGAGCTTGCATCGCTTATCAGTATGTCGGAGGCGCACATATAGGGAACAATATCGTAGTCCTCTATTAATCTTGTGTTCTCCCCTTTTTTTTCATTTATCAGCTTTCTCCAGTCAACACTGTTCCTGTCAGGGTCAAAGAGGAGATCATGGAGCTTTATAAGGAAATTGACTTTCATTCTACTCATACCACTCAAGCCACTCATGTATTTTAAGATTTCTTCCCCGTATGTGTATATTGATGAACTTTCTGAATGTGTAGGTGCATACATGATGGTAGGGAGAGATGGGTCAAGGTTCAAGCCCTTTAAAATCTCTTCTTTCCTGTACGTGCCATCGAGAAGTCTGTCGAGCTTTGGTATTCCTGTCATCTCCATTCTGTGGTCGCCGGCCGGCAGAAGCCTTCTTTTTTCTATAAGTCTTTTCATGTAGGGACCTGCGATGAAGAGCTTGTCAAAATTGCTTATCTTCCCGCGCACAGTGCTGTTCCTGAACGATACGCCGTGGAAAAGATGAATTTTGACCGGTATCCTGTTATTTTCAAACCCGAAGTCACAGCAAAGCAGCATGTCAAACTTCATGAGACGGGCAATTTTTTTTATGATTATCTTTTCTTCTCCAAGTTCGCTGAAGAATGGATAGGCATTCCGATGTTTCCTTTTTTCCGAGAAGCGGAGGGTGAACCTTATATCAAGCCTTTCATCCTCTTTCAAAGCCTCATAGATAGGCTTAAGTATGGCGTAATTCATAGGTGTGGCTATGTAAAAAAGAATTTTTTTCTTTTTGGTTTTTATCATTTTCTTTTGTTTAGCTCTTCAAAGTAGAGTTCTTCAGTTAAGGCAACCATCCTTTCCTCTGTGAACTCCTCTTCTATCATTTTCCTGCCGGCTTCCCCAAACTGCTTCCTAAGTGCGGGATTTTCAATCAGCTCGATGAGCTTCTCTCCAAGCTCTTTGCTGTTTCCCGGCTCAAAAAGGAATCCGGTCTTACCATCACGCACAGATGTATGGATCCCTCCCAGGTCTGCCGCAACGACAGGTTTTTTCATAGCAAATGCCTCAAGTATGGCTGTTCCAAGGGATTCGCCGGAAATTGGTGTGAGGGTGAATATATCGAGGGCTGCGAGGAATTCCGGTATATCTGTCCTGAAACCCGCGAATATTATGGAATCCGTCATCCCGTATTCTTTTACCTTTTCCTTAAGCCTTTTTTCTTCAGGGCCGTCTCCGGCAAGAATGAACTTAACGTCAGTTCTTTTTGCTGTGATTTCCCTTGCTGCCTCAATGAGAACATCATGGCCTTTCTCCCTGGCTAAACGTCCGGCCATTCCTATAAGGATGGTCTCTTTATTTATATTGAACTCAGCCCTTATCTTTGCCCCATCATTTTCTGTATCGAATCTGTCTAAATCTACGCTGCTGCATATTATTTTTATTGATTCAGCCGGGATGAGCTTGTTTTCTTCAAAAATCTTTGTGACCCCGTCGGACACAGCTATGACCTTGTCTATCATCTTTCTGTAAAGAAGTTTGTTGAAAAGATGAGTGCTTACCTGAAAGATGTTGTGCCTTGTCCTTATTACTAAGGGTTTTTTCTTAGAAAGATGCGCTGCTGTGGCGGCTATCCATGTGTCCTGCGAGCCGTGCGTATGGACAATATCTATCTCCTCGGACTCGATTAAATTCTTTATCTTTAGGACTTCTTGTATCTTGTTGAACAATGAGAACTTTCGTGAGAATTCAAGCTCATCATATACGTTCAAGCTCTTTGCGCGCGCTCTCCCGGCGAGAGTGCTTCCGCGGGGGACAGCAATTATCACGAAATGGCCAAGCTTTGTCAGGCCCTGGGATTTAACCAGCACCCTGTTAGGCTGACCTCCCCAGCCTCCCCTGTGATTGTTGGTCTGTAATATCCGCAATTTCCTCTTCATTGTTTTACTGTACTCCTTTTCCCTTTTTTTTCTATTGCCCTGTAATAGAGGTCTTCAGTTTTTTCAACCATTATATCTTCTGAGTATCTTTCAAGCACCTTTGCCCTTGCGCGCTCACCCATCTTTTTTGCTTCTGCTATGTTGGAGAGAAGCTTTTTTATACCCTGAGCAAGGGCTCTACCATCCTTTTTATTCACAAGATAACCAGTGACCCCCTCCTCGATAAATTCAGGAAGCACTCCTACCTTTGTCACAACACAGGGTTTTGCCATCGCCATTGCCTCAAGGGTGCCGCGGCTTGAGCCCTCTGAGCCTATGGATGGGAGGACAAATATGTCAGATGCAGCAAGTATCTCCGGAATGTCAGTCCTGAAGTCGAGAAATCTTATGTTTTCTTTTATTCCTAATTTATCCGTAGCAGCAGTTAATTCTTCAAAAACTCCAAGGTTCCCTTTTTTCCCTTTCTGGCCGGCAAGGAGCGCTACAGCCTGCGGGAAATCCTTAACTACCTCTTTCATTGCCTCAAGGAAGTAAATATGTCCCTTTATCCTTGAATAACGAGCTATGACCGAGATGACCGGTGTTCCCTCTTTTATGCCGAACTCATTTCTTACGTTGCTGCCGTAAAGTTTAGGATTGAACCTTGAGATGTCAACACCGTCGTAGATTGTTTCTATCTTGCTCATGTCATAAAGGCCGCGGTCAAAGTAATGCTGTCTTATTGTTTCAGCCACAGTGATTACAGCATCAGTGTAATTGTTGAACATATAAACGTTTGCCTGGTTTCTCTTTACCGGTACAACTATGTGGCGTGTCCTTATAAGTGCAGGATTCATAGATGAGCGAAGTGCTGCAACCGTTCCGATCCATCCCTCAGGAGATGAGTGCATGTGGACAATGTTAATTTTTTCTTCGTCGATTATCTCAGCTATTGTTTTTATATCATTTAAAAATGTACTTATGAATGACGGAGTGGGTTTAAAGCCTGCCTTCATTCCAACAGTCGTTATCATTTTTAAATTCTTTTCCTTCAGCATGCTGAAGCCGAGGCTGCTCTCCCTGCAAACGTATATTACCTTGTGCCCCCGTTCATGGAGTTTTTTGACTATGGCCATGGCGCTTGCACCGGAGCCTCCGCGTTTTCTTGTGCTCGACATGTGAAGTATGTTGAGTGGTTTTTTCATATCAGTTTTCTCGCAGCGCTCATTACCATATCCACTGTTACAAGGTCCATGCATTCATCATAACCGCATTTCCTGTCATCGCAGGAGGTTGTACATTTTATATCAGGCTTAAGCACTATGCGGCGGCTGTCCTCATATCCCCATCTTACGGGCGAGCATGCAAACTTGGGATCGAAGATTGAAATCATGGGAACATTGGTCGCTGCTGCTATATGCATGGGACCGGTGTTATTTGTGATGAAGAGGGAACATCTTGAAATCAATGCCGCAAGCTGGAGAATGTCCGCCTTGCATGCAATGATGCATTCATCCCCGCCATTTATTCTTACATTTTCTGCCAGCTTTTCCTCGCTTGGTCCCCAGAATATGAGCACCTTTGCACCGAAATTCTTTTTAAGCGCCTTTGAAAGCTCTCCGTAATTTTTTTCAGGCCATTTGCGTGCAGAGAGCCCGCTGCCGGGATTAATGCCGATGAGGATGTCTTCTTTTTTAATCCCTTGCGATAAAAGAAATTCATCTGCGTAAAGGAAATGTTCCTTTGCCGGGAATATTTCGGGCATTGAGTGCTGCGGCTCCGCTCCTGCAAGTTTGATTAAATCCAGAGCATAATCTATTTCATGTTTTTCAGCCTTTGAGCGCTTGAGATATATGGTACGGTTAAAAAGAAACTGGTACCACCTTCCGCTTGTAGAAATTCTTGTTGGTATTCCTGCAAGGATAAGAAGAATCGCTGTTCTTAAGAAAGGAAAAACTACAACAGCGGTATCGAAATTCTCTTTTCTTAATTCACCTGCAAGTCTTATGATCCCGCTTATTCCTTTGTGCGTCCCTTTTGAATCATCAACGATTACACTGTCAAGATGGGGGTTGCCCTTTACCACGTCCTGTGCATATTTGCTTACAAGGGCTGATATGTAACCGGTTGGAAAAGAATCTCTCAATGCCTTTATGGCCGGAGTCGCAATGACAAGATCTCCGACCTTGTCATTTCTTACAAGCAGGATTCGCCGGTTAAGAAGGTTCTTGTTGTTGGTTTTGTTGCCGGGCATAAAGTCTTTCCCAGGCTTTTGCGTATTTGATGTAGACATAATAAGATGACAGTACTGCCAGGATGATCCCCCTAATTCCGTCAAGAAAGCCCGCTTTTAAAACATACATTTTGAAAAAAGTAAAGCATGGCCGGAATAAAAGATGTGCGACTCCGATATGTTTGTGCTTCTTGCAGACATCTATGGCTGCCCAGTCAGTGTATCTTTTCATTTTCCGTATATACTGGTCTAATGAGTTGTATGAATAATGTATGAAAGGCTCCTTAATCATTCCCACTGTTCCATCTATTATCATGTCTGCATGGACTTCCTTTTCCTCATATCTTCCCCTGTCTCGCATGAAAAGACGTATGTTGAGGTCATTTTTATAACCCCAGCCGCCATGTTTTACTTCACAGCCTAAAAAGAAGTTTTTTCTGGGGATGTAGAACCCTGAATCTGATGGATTCCCTTCAAGTATCAGTTCAATCTCTGCACGAAGGCGAGGGGTCACCCTTTCGTCGCTGTCAACAATGAGGATCCATTTATGCGATGCCTGCGGGATTGCCCAGTTTTTCTGTGTAGCCGAGTTTATGTATTCATGCTGGATGATCCGGTCAGTGTATTTGCGGGCTATCTCTATTGTGCGGTCGGTGCTAAAGGAATCAACGACAAGGACCTCGTCTGCCCATTTTACGCTTTCAAGGCAGGCGCCTATGTTTTCTTCCTCATTATAAGAAGGAATCAGGGCTGTTAGTTTTTGTTTCATATAGATGTCAGAAAATGTTTATAATCAAATCTTAACCTTAAAAATAATAATATTCTACAAGGACTTTTGGATTTCCAATGAAAAGAGAAAGATTATTTTCAGGACTTTTTATATTTTTTCTTTCTGTCCTTTGTCTTTTAATTTATTGGAGGACACTAAACTATCCCTTCCACTATGATGATGCGCTTGTCATTGAGAACAACGAGAATATCAGAAATATCGCTGATTTTAAGTCTATAATTCTGTCTAATCCCCAGAGAGCTGTGCTCAATTTATCTTTTGCCGTGAACTATGCCTTTGGAGGGCTTAACACATTTGGTTACCATATTTTAAATATAGCTATTCATTTTCTGAACGGGGTTTTCTTTTATCTCCTTGTCATGAGGCTTTTCCCGGAAAAGATGAGCCGGACTTCAGCGATTTTTTCATCTCTTCTTTTTCTTGTTAACCCTGTTAATGTTGAATCTGTTACCTATATCTCAAGCCGTTCCGGGCTTCTTTGCGCATTTTTTTATCTCCTTGCGATACTTTTCTATATCAAAAAAAATATTATTCTTTCTCTTCTTTTTTTCATATTTTCCTGTTTCAGCAAGGAGTCAGGGGCAACACTTCCATTAATACTGCTATTGATCGATTATTCGCGCAATGCGGAGAGCGGCAAAAAATGGAACATCAAAGAAAGCCTTAAAAACCACTCCCCCTACTGGGGAATAATCCTGCTTGTGATTATAGAGAGGATTTATTCTCTCGGCGCTGTGGGGAATCCCAACTTCCAGCGGGAGGCACTTACCCAGTTTTATACGCAGGTGAGATCATTTATATTTGGGTTGAAACTAATGTTGTTGCCTCTTAACCTAAATGTTGACCATTATTTCCCATTGTCTGAAACTATTACAGATGCAAAGTTTATAATTTCTGCTCTTTTTCTTATCGCTGTAATAACACTTGTTTATTTTTTCAGGAAATCAGCTTTTCTTTTTTTCTCTTTTGGGTGGATCTTCATATCACAGCTTCCGACGCTTATTATCCCGGTACAGGACAGCTTCAGCGAAAGATGGCTTTATCTCCCATCTATTGGAATGGCTTTTTTTATAGCATCACTTTTGATGTCAGACTTATTGATTAAGAAGAGATTGTTAAAAAATAGCGCCATTGTTTTACTTGCTGGCGCAGTCTTCATGCTTTCAAGTCTTGCATTTGAGCGCAATCATGTCTGGAAAGATAATCTCACTCTCTGGACTGATGCACTTAATAAATCACCTCAAAAGGGAAGACCCTATATCAATGTGGGTAACGAACTTTTAAAGATGGGAAGGCTTAATGAAGCATCCGAGATGTTCAAAAAAGCGTCATCCATTTCTGACCTTCCTCAGCTTAGTGAGATGAACCTTGCCTATCTTGCTTTCAGCGAAGGAAGATTAGACGAGGCAGAAAGAAGACTTAAAAGCCTTATTGCTAACATTCCTGACAAACCTGAACCTTATTATCTACTTGGTACAATCCTTGAGAAAGCCGGTAAATTTGATGAGGCGATAGCAGTCTTTTCTGATATGAAATCACGTTTCCCGGAATATACTGATGCTGTTTTGTATATTGGCGCAATATATATGAATACAGGAAGGATTGATGAAGGAGAGAGAGTTTTCAATGAAGTGCTTGCCCGTGCCCCCAATAATGTAAAGGCCCTTATGAATCTTGGAAGCATAGCATATCTTCGCGGCAAATCTGATGAAGCGAGGCAGTATTATCTTAAGGCTTTGGATAATGACAGGGGAAATGCAGATGGATGGTACAACCTTGGTCTGATTTCTGCCCGTTCCGGGAATATTGATGATGCTCTTTCCGATTGGGATGAATCTCTTAAAATCTCACCCCGGCATGAAGGTGCGCTCTTAAGCAAAGGGATTGCACTTTCAATGAAAGGTGAGTACGGTGCCGCCCTTGATGCATTTGACACTCTTATCCGGATAAACCCCAAACGGAGCGAAGCATACCAGAACGCTGCGCAAGCCTGCGAGAAGATGGGAGATATCAAAAGAGCACAGGAGTATTTAAATATGGGAGGGGAGATTAAATAACCCAGTACTTACTTTCCTGCGATAATCCGGTAGATTGCACCATTAACAGAATCATAGGTAGCAAAGTAAATTTCACCATTCTCATCTTCACCGAATGTTGAAACCGATTGCCCTGTATCAAGAAGTTTTAAGCTTTTCCACTTGCCTGATTTTTTTTTCTTAGCGCCCCAGATTGTTCCCGAGCAGTAATCGCTATAAAGATAATAGCCGTAAAGAGCACTAATTTCCGTTCCCCTGTAACGGTATCCTCCTGTTACTGAACATCCCTTTGAATGACTATACTCGAGTATTGGCAGTGTTAGCGAACCATTATTGCAGTTAGTTGCCGGGTCATAGCAATGTTTTCCCTCCATACGCCTCCATCCGTAATTTTTACCTCCCTTGCTGACTGCCCGCTCAAAATCAATCTCTTCCCATTTGTTCTGCCCGACGTCTCCAATGAATAGGGCACCTGTCAGTCTATCGAAGCTGAAGCGCCATGGATTCCTAAGTCCGTATGCCCAAATCTCTTTTTTTGCCTTTGTTTTTTTTATGAAAGGATTGTTTGGCGGGATTGCATATGGAGTTCCTCTGTCAATATCGATGCGCAATATTTTTCCGAGCAATGATTTGAGATTTTGGGCATTGTTGTTAGGGTCGCCGGTCGAGCCTCCATCCCCCATTCCAATATAAAGGTATCCGTCAGGACCGAACTGAAGCTCGCCTCCATTGTGGTTTGCAAAAGGTTGTTTGATTTTAATTATAGTTTGAGCAGAATCCTTGTCTGCAACATCAGCATCAGATGAGACAGAGTAACGGGCGATTACAGTGTTGCCGTCGATATCAGTGTAATCAATATAGAAGAATCCGTTGTTGCTGTAATCAGGATGAAAAACAATACTCAAAAGTCCCCTTTCATCACAACAGGAAACAAGGGAGGTTATATCAAGAAAGGGCTGGGATAAAATTTTAGTTCCATCATAGATTAGAATCTTTCCCTGCTGAAGTGTAATGAATAACCGGCCTGAGCCGTCGCCTGCATGGGTTATAGATGTTGGGTTTGAAAGCCCTCCTGTTACAAACTCTGTGTCTATTGAAGGTGTTAGGCAATAGCCTTTTGCGTAAAATGAAAGAGCAAACAAGAAAATAATAAATGTAAAAAACCTTTTGTTGTTTTTCATGATTTTTCCTTCTTTAAATTCTTAAAGTCTTATTTCTTTTAAGAATCAAGTGGTAATTGAAATTATAAAGAATTATAAATAAGAGAATATTGAAGTAAATAGATTGAACATATTGTTTAAATTTCTTATTTTGTAGCCACGAAACATCGGTTTTGCTTAAAGAGCATTTTATCCGGAGATTCCTGATGAAGAAAATAATAATGATTGTCGCAGCAGTTCTTTTCTTTTGCAATATTCCACTATCTGTAACTTCGGCTGAACCAGCAGCCTCCTTTTCCCATGATAACGGTATGACCGTATCAGCAACTTCATCTGCAGCAAGCAGTAAATCCAAAAGAGCTGCCAAAATTACGATTGGAAGCACTATTAATGGAAAAATAAAGAAATCTGATTCAAAGCTTTCGGGCGGTAAATATTATGACAGATATAAATTTTCCGGAAGTGCTGACCAGCGGGTAATCATAGAAATGAGCTCTACTAAGATAGACAGCTATATCACGCTTTATAAAAAAAGCGGGACCTATCTTGAGTATCTTGGGGAAGATAATGACAGCGGCGGCGGGCTCAATGCAAAGCTTGTTTATCTTCTTCCCTCAAATGGCACATACGTTATTTTTGCAGAAAGTTTCGTAAAGAAGCAAGTTGGCAGTTATACCCTTTCATTGGCTGAGGCAGGAATCGGAAGTCTTTCGGGAAAACTCTCCATACAAGGATACAATACAATAAATGAGGAAGAGTCGAATGACAGTCTCGAATTAGCTCAACCCATAAACTCATTACCCTTAGAAATATTTGGCGATGCATCTTCAACTGATTCCGGATATGCCCCTCCTCTTTCTTCAATCACTGTTCAGGACCTGTACGTGATAACTTCTTCATATCCTATTTCAATCCGCCTTGAAAGTGATGCTGCTGAAGCAGATTTTGACATTTATGTTTTAGGGCCCTTAGGAGGGATATTCAGGAAGTCTGAAAATGCGGGAAGCAGTGAAAGTATAGAGTTTGCTCCGATATTTACTCAAATAGTATACATAGGAGTAAGAGCCAAGAGCGGTTCAGGCAATTACAGGCTTACAATAGATTACATAAATAATGGTACAAGTTACAGCTTAAAAGGAAATATGAACGGGAATATTCCAGAGTTTGTCCCGGGAGAAGCAGTAGTAAAATATAAAAAAGGTAAAACGCCTGATGCATCTGCTTTAAAATCAGATAGGAGTTTCAGAGTCCTTTTATCTGGAAAAGAAGATGAAGTGTCTCTTGTGGAGTTTGATGTGAATTCAGTTACAACCGGCACCGGGAGTGCAAGGACTGCAAGCGCAGAAGATAAAAAACAGCTTACGGTCGAAATGATAGAAAAGCTCATGATGGATAATAATGTCGAATATGCGGAACCAAACTATATTTATCATGCTTTGAAAACCCCTGATGACCCTTATTACACAAGGCAGTGGCATTATAACTCCATCAATCTTCCTGCGGCATGGGATGTAACCACAGGAGACGACAGTGTCATTGCTGCAGTTATAGATACCGGTATTCTTTCAAAGCATCCTGATTTGCAGGGAAGAATCACTGATGATGGTTATGACTTTATAAATGATGTAAGCAATTCTCTTGATGGAGACGGGATTGACTCCAATCCGGAAGATCCCGGTGATGACCCTAATCACAATAATAGCAGTTATCACGGCAGTCATGTTGCCGGGACAATAGGCGCAGCCACAGATAACTCAACCGGTGTAGCCGGTGTTACCTGGTCTGGGAAAATAATGCCTTTGCGTGTGCTTGGAGCTACGGGCGGAACTAATTATGATATATCGCAGGCAATAAGATATGCGGCAGGGCTTAGCAATGTTTCCGGGACAAAGCCGGCAAAAAAAGCTGATGTTATGAACATGAGCCTTGGAGGAGGCGCATACTCGAAGACAATGGCTGATGCTGTAAAGGCGGCTATCAATGCAGGGGTTACAGTTGTAGCTGCGGCAGGGAATGACTCAAGTTCTTCGCCAAGCTATCCGGCTGCCTATGACAGTGTTGTTTCTGTTGGAGCAGTGGATTACGCATTAAAGCTTTCCTATTATTCTAATTTTGGCAATACAACTATTGTTGCTCCCGGTGGTGATACCAACGCTGACAAAAATAGTGACGGATATCCTGACGGAGTATTAAGCACATTAAAATTTGATAGCACTGGTCAGTATGGTTATGAATATTATCAGGGGACTTCCATGGCATCCCCTCATGTTGCAGGCGTAGTAAGCCTGATACAGGCGGCAAGGATCCAGAATGGGTTTGCCAAACTCTCTCCTGCGTCCGTGACTCAGATACTAAAGGACACAGCGACAGACCTCGGTACTTCTGGAAATGATTCCAAGTATGGTTACGGGCTTGTTAATGCAGAGGCTGCGGTAAAAAAAGCAATAGAGATTTCCGGCAGTGGGGATCCAATATTGTCCGCATCAGTAGAGAAAATTAATTTCGGGATAGGCACTGATGAAGTGCAGTTTACTTTGAGCAATTCAGGAGGCGGGACCCTGAATATTACAAGTATCAATTCAACAGAAACCTGGCTTACAGTCACTCCTACTATTTCCACTACCATATCTGCCGGTGAATCAGCGCTCTTTATGGCTGATGTGGACAGGACAGGGCTTGCAGACGGCAGTTATTCTGCTGCAATAAATATTGTATCTGACGGAGGCAGTTCAGGTATCTCTGTTACAATGCAGATTGGTGCAGTTGCGGCAAGGGATGCAGGAAAGATCTTCGTCCTTGTCGTAAATTCAGTAAGCTATGATACTGAAGGGGAGGCGGATGCTGACTTTGCAGGTAACTATGAATATGTAATGACTGATGTTCCTGAGGGAGATTATTTCGTTGTTGCCGGTACGGACAGGAATAATGACGGATATATTTGCGATCAGGGAGATGCTTGCGGTTACTATCCGACAACAAACCAACCCTCTCTTGTCACAATAAATGCTGATGCAGAAACCTCCGGGATAGACTTTTCTGTTGAAGAACAGGTAAGTCTCACATCCCAGCAAACAGGACGCAAGGGCTATAAACTCCTTCATAGGTAGCTGGAGGACGGGGCCATGACAAGGGGGCAGATGCAGGATTTGGCGTGATGCGTTGTCAGCGTTCGGTTAGCAATCCTCACATACTTTTTAGACCGGGTTGGCGGTTCCCCCTCTGGCACTAAACAGCAGGTGCCTGCCGGGGAGCGCCAATCCGGAAAAAAATACAATCCCTCTGATGTCCAAGTTCTGCATCTACTCTCCTCAACTCTCTATTCCATTGACGCATAAATGGGCTTTTCGTATAGTCATTTTATCTAAAAAAAATAATGGGGGGCTATTATGCGGACTGATTACTGGTACATTTTGGCGCTGGTGTTATTGCCTGCACTTTTTATGGGAGTGATGATGACATCTGTTATTGTTCCGCAAGCTTCTGCTGAAGGTGATGAACGATTTGAGAAATTGTCGCCTGAACAAAAAGCACAGGCACAGCGAATGCTCCAGTTTATGTCTGACATGGATAAGAAATATTTTGGACGTGCTTATGAGATGAATGGCAACTCTCAGTCTGAAAGCAAGGAATTTAAAACCGAAAATACTGATTATGATGTTAAAGTGACACGTGGCGCTGTAATAGAAAAGATGGGGCAAATGGTTGCAGTCAGCAAAAAAGTCGGCCCTAACAGCCGCATTCCGGGCAACTTTCTCTGGGGACGTTTTTATTCCATTGATATTCATCCAAAAACACCCCTTGTTGGAATGCTTCATGTTGCGATGGTCATACAGTTTTTCGACAGCGGAATGTCTTTTGTCGGCGGATGGGTCGATGTTCTTCCGGGTACAAGAATCGAATCTGATATCGATGAATTGAAAAAAACAATGGATAATGTCTTTGCAAAATACAAGGTAAATCCGGACTATTACCGCAATCTGATCTGCAAGGGAGATCCAGATGAAATAGACCGCAAATGGCGGCGCAAGCCATCATGCGCAGGCGCCAGTTTTTACGGTCGTCCTGCCTTTGCTGAAACGGAAAAGAACTTCGATCTTGTCTCCGACGCCTTTGTCTCTTTTACAGATGCATATTTGGGGGAGGTTGAAAAACACAAGAACTCCCCATATACGCAAGCAGATATAGAGGCGCAGGACACGATGCGGAAGCAGTGGCTTTTGGATCAGTTGTTTTCAGACCCATATTCGAGCAAGCTTGTTCCCTTTGAGGTCTGGTCCATGGCGAATGTTCCGCCTGTGATAAAGTTTTAATAAATTCAAAAAATATCAAAAGCGCTATTGACAAATTAATATTTAAGCAGAAAATGCTTCTCATATCTTTGACGAGGAAAGATTAATGGTAAAAAAATTAGTACCATTAATGATCTTGTTGGCAGTTATAATGTTTATCCCTGTTCCGGATGGATGGGCGGTCTTGCCTTCTTCCATTCTTCCCCCTGAGGTTCCTGAGGACAACCCTTCAACACCTGAAAAAGTCGCTCTTGGCAAGAAACTTTATTTTGATAAGCGTCTTTCAATTGACAACACAGTTTCCTGTGCGACCTGTCACGACCAGGTCAAAGGCTTTGCTGACGGGAAAAAGGTCAGCGAAGGCATCAGAGGATTAAAAGGGACAAGAAATGCCCCAACCGTTTTAAATGCAGCCTTTTATGAATTGCAATTCTGGGACGGAAGAGCCATCACCCTCGAAGACCAGGCAAAACTTCCCATCATAAATCCAGTAGAAATGGGAATGCCTTCTTTTAAGGATGTTGAAGAGAAGATCAGAAATATCCCGGAATACAAAGATGAGTTCATGAAAGTTTTTGGGACAGACAATTTAACCATGGACCATATAGCTAAGGCAATCGCGGCGTTTGAACGGACTATAATTTCAGTAAAATCTCCCTTTGACAGATTTATAGCTGGAGACAATAACGCCATATCTCAGGCTGCCCAGGCAGGCTGGAAACTCTTCAATGGAAAAGCACGATGCAACAACTGTCATGGCTATGTTGAAGTCTATCCTTTTTTTACTGACAACAAATTTCACAACATCGGTGTGGCAATGAATGAAACTGCTTTCGAAACTCTTGCGCGTGAGGCGCAAAAGCCGGATGCAGACTCTGAGAAGCTGGCATTCAAGGCAGGTGTGGCTGAATTAGGGAGATTCATCGTAACCCATGAGCCAAAGGATATCGGCGCTTTCAAAAGTTCGGGGTTGAGAAACATTGCTCTCACTGCCCCATACATGCATGACGGAAGTGAAGCGACTCTCGAATCAGTAATAGATTTTTACAACAAGGGGGGAGTCCCCAATCCAAACCTCGACGGAGGAATAGTCCCTCTTGGACTGACTGACGAAGAAAAATCACAGCTTGTCGAGTTTCTAAAATCCCTTACCAGCGAGGATCTTGACCAATTAATGCAGTAAACATTGGGAGGTAATCTATGTCAGGAAAGCATGATGAGATTATAAAGAAAGGCCGTCAGCTCAGCAGAAGGGAATTTGTTAAATTATCAGCCGCCGGCGTTGCGGGCATTGCCATGGGTCCCGGGATATTTATAGATGTTGGTAATGCGGGAGAGTCATTCACCTTTGCCTATGCCTCAGATGCGCATTTGATTTTTTCTTCCAAGGGTAAGGATCATAGATTCGCAAGGTCTCTGATAAAAGCTGCTAATGATATAAATGCGATGAATCCCCAGCCTGATTTTGTTCTTTTCGGCGGGGATCTGGCTCAGCTTGGCAAACCTGAAGAGCTGGAAATGGGGAAGGATATTCTCTCTGCAATCAAGGCTCCGCTTAGAATGATGGTAGGAGAGCATGATTGGTATCTTGACATGGGCGAAAAGTGGCAGCAGCTTTTCGGCCAGCAAACATATTCCTTTGATCACAAGGGGGTGCACTTTGTAGTTTTGAACTCTGTCATAGTGGAAGATTACTGGACAAAACCTAAAATGACGCCTGAGCAGAGAATGAATGCCATGGCGCAGCTTGATAATCCCAATGGACGTCCGTTCACGGTAGGAAGTGAACAGCGTGATTGGCTTAAAAACAATTTGTCAAAAGTTGCAAGTACTATGCCGGTTGTGATTTTTTCCCATTCACCTCTTTACAAGTTATACAAAAACTGGAATTTCTGGACTGATGATGCTGAAGAAGTGCAGAATATTCTTTCCCCTTTTGAAAAAGTAACGGTGATACACGGTCATACGCACCAGGTACTTACTAACAGGTTAAAAAATGTATCTTTTCACGGCGTGCTTTCTACTGCCTGGCCCTGGCCTTATGCGCCCAAGGGAGTTCCTGCTTATACTTCGGAAATGTTCAGAAGCGACCCGTTCAATAATTTTGATGGCTGCGGATGGGGATATGTAAATATACTTTCCTCTGGCGAGGCAGATAAGACATATATGCCCTGGGACAGGAACCCAATGAAGGTAACCTATGAGGAGCTGGCAGCAGGAAAGACCGGGGCAGTGCCTCCCAGGAAGTCTTCAGGCCCTCGTTATTAATAATCTGGAAATATTAAGGAGACTATCAATGAAGAAGAACATACAAATACTTTTTATAATGGTGATTGTAATTTTGGGAGCAGCAGGGATGCCGGCTTTTGCCGGTGATTCAAGTGAAAGCAGAGCGGGTGGAGTTTTTTCAGAGACGATGAAAAATTATGATTATGATATTCAGGTCATAACAGCATGTGATGGCAGGAAACGCGTTGTAGTCGAGGGATTTAAAGAAGGTGAGCTTCTACCTCCTGAAAAGGCAAGAGAGGCGGCAAAGCTTCTTAACAGCCTTATGAACTATTGCGAGGCTGAGATAGTGGCAGTAATCCCAAAAAACCGGATAGACATTCTTCTTTCCGTAAACGGTGAGCCCTTCGTTAATATTGACAATACTGACCTCCAGCTCCCCCTGATGTTGATTCATGGAGGACAGAGCCATACTGAAAGGGAAATGCAGATATGGAAAGCTGAAGAACAAAAAGTGATTGAAAAAGGATATAAGCTATTCCACAGCCAGTTAACGGGAACAAACGGGGTATCCTGTGATATGTGCCATCCTGATGCTGTAAATACACATCCTGAGACATATCCCAAGTTTCAGACACAGCTTAAAAAGGTTGCACTCCTGAGAGATATGATCAACTGGTGTATTGAAAAACCTATGGAAGGAAAACCAATCCCTGACGACAGCGAGGATATGAAAGCCATTGAGGCATACATACTTTCAACCAGAAAAGGGGTTTCTCTGGATTACGGTAAACACTGAAGATTTTTACAGGTCTATTTAATTAGCGGATTTAATTCGCTGCTTTTCTTATAGAGATAAAAGCAGCCCAGCATCCATACTATCCTTGATGACAGGTTTAGTGTCTGCTCAAGGAAGACTCCGAAGTTTGTAACCACTTCAAATTTTCCTCCTACATAGCCCAGCATAAGAGTCATTATCAGCTCGATAATAAATAATACAAATGCAGCCCGGGCTTTCTTTCTCCATGAGATTATAAGGAGGCATATCGTTGTCCCCATCCCTCCGATTATCATGAGAGGCAGGAAGATTTTCTTTGAAGAGGCGATGGCAAGAGGCTTAAAAGATTTTTCAGGATTTTTCCTTATCACAACCATGAGAAGAACAATAAATATAAGAAAAAAACCTGTTCCCATCAGAGGGAACATAATGTCTGAGAGTATCCTCACATCTGAGCCTGACAAGGCAATGATGAGTTTCCACGTTGCTTTAAGAATCCCTGCAATTATTACAAGTGCTGAAGCAAAGACTATAAGGTAAGTAGAAGACTTTGAAAGCTCGCTTTTTAAAGACTTAATTATCCAGTAAATCCCAAAGACAAAAACTATGTTAGGGGCATAATCGTAAAGGGCAACTCCAAGCGAAACATCAGGCTGCATCTTTTCTCCTGTCTGATTTCTCTAAAAATATTGGTTTGGCAGTTGCCGCGGCAGCGCCTGTGAGTTCAAGCGCAGAGTGGGGATTGCCAAACCAACTAACAGTTATTTAAATAAATACGGTAGTATGGAATACTTTGAAGCAATTACTCCGCCAATGTCCTGTAGAAAGTGCAGAATGGCGACAGGCCACATGCTCCTGCCTTTCCTGTAAATAACCAAATACCCTATTGTGATTGGATATTGCAGCCCCATGAATATCTGGAAATAAGGGGATATCTGCTCCATACCCAGAAGGAATTTGACCCAGAAAAATACATGTATGAGTCCGATGAATGCCCAGAAAAAGACGAGCCCCAGTCCGTGTCCAAGGATTTTCAGCCCTTTCCCCTCAAACCGGTTTGCAAAGGCATCATAAATATAAATCCATATTAGTTGTTCGGTAAAGGCGTTTACAGTGCACCAGACGAGCAGCGTAACAGCAAAACCAATGAATGTTGTTTTCTCTGGAGATGTAAGAGGTGTTATCCAGGCAGCCGCAGAGATAAGTATCATCATTATTGCAAATAAAAGGACAAAGAGAGGGGTGACCATCTTTTTTTCAGGCCAGTTGTAATCCAATGTTCCCTTGCGCCATTTTACCACAACGTAACAGATGGTATAATAGGTAAGAATCGGAATTAAGGCGCCTGTCGTGTCATAAAGCCTGGCGCAGAGAAAAGGGAGTCCAAGCGTAATAGCTAAAGCTATAACTATGTCGAGATTTGTTGACCTGAAATCTACTCCGGATCTCCCACTCATAGATTCCCCTTATTATTTATATCATTGAGTCGGTTATTCTCTGGATGATATTCTTATCTTCAAGGATGTTGTCGAAGTATCTTGCTTTCCCGGGGTCTCCTTCAGCGGTCACTTTCCTTATCATTGATTTTCTTTTTTTTATAAGCCCGGCCTCTGCTTCATCTTTTACCGGCTGAGCCTCCTTCCACAAATCGAGCCATTTAATTAGACGCTTCATGCTGAGGTTAATAAAAGGAGCTGAATCAGGTTCCGGACAAAGACCTTTGATGAAATAGGGGGATCTCATTGTCCTTGACCAGAAAAAATCGCTTTCAAGCGGTTTAACCTGTGCAAGTTTCAGGAACTCATCATAGGTTTCTTTAAGAGGAGAGTAATACTTTTCAAGATAGTTGTAATTCACTATGGGGTCTTTGGTCCCGTAAAAATCAACATCCATGTTGATTCCACGCGGCGTTGAGGAAAGATTACAGGCAAAAATCGGAAGGTCATAGTTGTCGGCAGGAATTATGCTTACACCGTTTATCTCGACTCCGGTCATCAGATATCTGCCATAGGCGATCTTTTCTATCTTTTCCGATTTGAAATGCTGAACTGCTCCTTCAATGACTATCTCTCCCTTTTTCCCTTTTGCCTTGAAATCCTTAAGGTCAGGGAAAGGATTTATTTCTTCAAGCTTTATATTTTTTGCTATCTCGTCCCAAAGTTCCCCAAGATAGTTTTTCATAAATTAATACTTTCTTTCCTTTGGCTGAAATTTCGTTATGCAAACGTCTTTGTATTCAATTTTAATTTCCGAATCGGACTTATATGCGAGGGTGTGCTTTAGCCATTTAGCATCATCACGATTAGGATAGTCATCGCGACAATGTGCCCCGCGGCTTTCAGTCCTGTTAAGGGCGCCCGTCGCAATCACATCTGCGATATCGAGCATGAAACCCAGCTCTATCGCGTCCTGCAGATCTGTATTGTATGTTGTTCCCTTGTCAGCAATTGAAATATTTGTATATCTTTCCTTCAGTTCTTTAATATGTCCGCAAACCTTTGTGAGTCCTTTATCTTCCCTGTAAACCGAGCACTTGTCCATCATTTCTTCCTGCATGGATTTTCTGATTTCAGGGACCTTTTCTTTTCCTTTGCTGTTAATGATTCCACTGATCTTTTCCTTTGTCTTTTCCATTGGATTTTGTGGAAGAGGCTCAAATTCAGCAGACCTTAAAAACTCATTAATCGATTTGCCGGCGCGTCTGCCAAATACAATTGTATCGAGAAGTGAGTTTGTGCCTAACCTGTTTGCTCCATGCACTGATACGCATGCAACTTCCCCTGCCGCATAGAATCCTGTAACAGGAACTTTCTGGCTCCCTATTATTACCCTGCCATCGTTGTCAGTGGGGATTCCTCCCATAGCATAATGAGTCGTGGGCTGGATTGGTATGGGCGACTCGGCAACATCTATCCCGAGATAGATCCTGCTGAAATCAGATATATCGGGAAGCTTTAGGTCAATCTCTTTTCGTCCGAGGTGGCGAAGGTCAAGATAGACATAGTCTTTCCCGTCGATTCCACGTCCTTCTTTTATTTCTGTCATGATGGATCTTGAAACAAGGTCGCGGGGTCCAAGGTCTTTCATAGTCGGAGCATATTTTTCCATGAATCTCTCGCCAGCGTTATTGCGGAGTATTCCTCCCTCGCCGCGTGCACCTTCGCTTATGAGTATGCCGAGTTTGTAAAGTCCTGTGGGATGAAACTGCACGAATTCCATATCCTCGAGCGGAAGACCGGAGTTGTATGCTATGGCATATCCGTCCGCTGTTGAGGCGTAACCGTTTGTAGTCGTTTTAAAGATTTTACCATAGCCGCCTGTTGCAAAAAGCACTGCTTTGGAATGTATCACAGAAAGCTCGCCGGTCTTTATATCTATGCCGACAATGCCGCAGCAGACATTATTTTCTATAAGAAGGTCAAGCATCAGGAACTCTGAATAAAATTTGACGTTCTTTTTTATACATTGCTCATAAAGGGCGTGAAGCATGACAAAGCCTGTCCTGTCTGCCGCATAACAGCATCGTTTTACAGGACCCTCACCGAAGTTCCTCGTATGTCCGCCTATCTGGCGCTGGGCAATCTTCCCTTCCTTTGTCCTGCTGAATGGTACACCCATGTGCTCCATCTCATAGATTGCCCGCGGAGCATCATAAGCCATTATCTCGATGGCATCCTGATCGCCTAAATAATCGCTTCCTTTCACCGTATCAAAAGCGTGCCATTCAGGATAATCCGGCTCTAAGTTTCCTAATGCTGCCCCTATGCCGCCTTGAGCTGCTGTTGAATGCGATCGCGGTGGAAACACTTTGGATACAACCGCGATATCAGTTTTTCCTGAAAGCTCAACTGCCGCCCTTGCGCCTGCAAGCCCTGCTCCGACTATTACTACATCATGTTCTATAATCATTACAAAATTACCTCCCTATGTCTGTGCGAGTGGCAATTCAAATTTACAGCCACAGGCAGGCATGCAATATGACAAGGGCGAGCCTCGATATGAACTGCAAGAGCTGTAATTTTACCACCATATCCTTGCGGTCCTATACCTGTATTATTTATTTTTTCAAGCATTTCTTTTTCTAAAGCTGCAAGGTCAGGGTCAGGGCTCGGAGTGCCCACCTTCCTTAACAGCGATTTTTTAGCCAGAATCGGGGCAAGCTCGAAGGTTCCGCCTATGCCCACACCTACGATTATCGGGGGGCAGGGGTTTGCACCGGCTTTTATTACAGTATCCAGAATCAATGATTTTATCCCTTCAATGCCATCGGCAGGAGTAAGCATTCTCACTGTACTCATCATATCTCCGCCGCCCCCCTTTGTCATGAGTGAGAGTTTAAGAGAATCTCCGGGTACAATAGTTGAATAGATTACGGCAGGGGTATTGTCTCCGGTATTTTTCCTTCTAAGAGGATGTTCGACGATTGATTTTCTGAGATAGCCTTCGGTATATCCCTGCCTTACTCCTTCGTTTATTGCCTCTTCAAAGCTTCCACCCTCGATGTGGACTTCCTGCCCGATGTCGGCAAAGCAGATTGCAACTCCTGTGTCCTGACATAGCGGCATGGATTGGGTGCGTGCAATTTCAGCATTTTCTTTGATGTGCTCCAGCACTGCTTTTCCCATCGGTGATTCTTCTTTTCCGACAGCTTCTTCGATGACTCTTAGAACGTCTTCTCCAAGTTCGAAGTTTGACTCCATGCACATCCGCTTTATCGCAGCGGTTATATCTGATACTTTTATTTTTTTCATGTTTCTGTATATGCCCGTATATTTTAGAGAAACTTACTCTGTTATCGCATCAACCGGACACATGGCTATGCAGGCAAGACAGTCTATGCAGGCATCTCCATCAACAGCAGCCTTTTCGTAGAGCTCAAGTGCACCCTGCGCGCAGGCAGATATGCAGCATCCGCAGGCTATACATAATTCCTTATTTATCTTTATTGCCATGAATTTTTCCTTAGAAAGAATCTTTAAGCGTTACGGAAGTCCGTTTCTCTATTTTCGCAAAAAGCTCGGGTTTTTCCTTTTTTATCCTGTCCTTATGCTCAAGGAATGCATTCCACATAAGTTTGGGAGTCTTGTACTGGCTGTAAGTACCCTCTAATTCCTTTTTTTCAGCGAGAGCGAAGAGATAATCCAGTTCTTCATCAGTGTATGTCGGGATAAGAGCGTAACCCTGTGCGACCTGCAGGAAATCATCGCCGTTAAACTCGAATGATTTCAGCCACCACTTTGTGTATTCTTCAAAACCATTTTTTCCGTCAAACTCTTGAGATAGAGCTTCTATCCCCTTGTAACCGCACATTAGGGCGCCCTGTGTTTCGACTTCAACATAAGCTCCCGTGTCGCCAATGGCGAGGAAATTGCCCTTGTACGGTTTTTTCATTCCTGTAAAAGCCTTGGCTGAGCATCCTGTTGCACGCACAACCTTCGCCTTTTCGAAATTCTTTGCAAGTCTTCCTTTTGTCGAGAAATCTTCATAGATAAGCGGCGGCAGTTTACTTTTTCCTCCCATTGCCACAAGTTCAACTATCCCTTCATCAAGGGTAATCCCCATGAGGACTGCTGCATTGGAATAGTAACTTCTTCCGAAATGCCCGACCCATGTGGATTCCGGGTGGTTCTGATAACCTTCGATTTCGAATATCATGGCAAAGCCTGTGGTGAAATATGTCCTGCCTTCATTTAACCCTATGGCTTCGGAAATCCTGGAGTTGACACCATCAGCGATGATTGCCTTCTTTGCCGTGATCTTTTCATGTTTCTTTTTTCTTACAGTTTCAATTTCAACGCCGCTGCCTGTATCTTTGGCATTGTATGCGACTGTTTCATTCATAAGGGTGACACCCTTTTTGCCGCATTCTTCCCATAAACTTTTAAGCAGGAACCCTTTGTCAAACCTGTAGGAGATTGGTTTGCCGGTTTTTCTGTTTGAGAAGGTAAGTTCATGTCCTGAGGGGGACCTGTAGACCTTGTGGTAGACCGGTTTTACGCTTCCTTTGTATTCAACATCGAAGCCTGTTAAAGGGAACATCATCTTGCCGTCCCTGTAATCAGCACGTTCCCCCATGTAAGGGTCATCGAGGATGAAGTTCATGCAGCAGCAGCGGGTGATCACGCCAACATTTTTTCTCTTTTCGATTACAACAGCTTTGAACCCCTTTTCTGCCGCCCTTTTGGCAGCCATAAGACCGGCAGGACCTGCGCCGATTATCGCCACATCGTATGTCATTTTGCCTCCCTTGACTGTGCTGCCTGTTTTTCCCTCCAGTCTCCGCAGTAGAAATTGTAGGCATTGTCCCAGAAGAGCATCTTCTTGAACTGGGCAGAGAGCGGGAGAAGTTTTATAAATTCAAGGGCTGTGCTGTAAATCGGTAAAATCAGTGGGGCATCTGTTCCGAACCACACCTTGTGGGGAGCGAACGTCTCAAGGAACCTTATGTGCTCGAGATCCATGAAGTATCTGAACTGCATGAGCGTCGGATGCGGTACGGTTATATCAGTGTAAACATTGGGATGTCTTATGACATTCCATACTGCCTGTCTCGGGTTGTTCATTAGACCGCAGTGAAGCTGGACTATTCTTAGCTCCGGGAAATCTACGGCAACATCATCGATAAAGACCGGGTCCTGGTACTTTGCCCTTGTTCCAGGTATCTCCTCCTGTCCGGTGTGAATCTCAACATGGAGCCCCAGCTCTACGCATTTTTCATACACTGGGTAGCATCTTTGAACATCATTGGGATACCCTGCGGATGGAGTATGTATCTTTACCCCCTTGAAACCAAGCTCCTTTGCCTTGTAGCAAGTTTCCATTCTTTCCTGTAAGCTCGCCTTCACATTTATTCCTGCAGTGGCTACAAATCTGTCTGGGTATTTATCGAGGAATTCTTCTTTTATATATTCCATTGGCACATGCCAGCGTTCGTTGTAAGGCGGGTCTGTAATGGTGTCCATCCCCATGAGCAGTGCCTTTGCAACACCATTGGCATCCATCAGCTTTATCCATGTCTCGACGCTAAATTCAGGGATGTCGTCTACTGATTTAATAGGCTTGGTTGGATTGGGGTCGCCTAACGCCATTCTCAGTGCCATCTGGGTCTGGGATGTGACTCCCTCCTTTGCCATCCAGAGACGCAGGCAGCCGGGTCTTTTTTCTATCCCTTTTTTCTCAAATCCCGGATGAATGTGGCTGTCAAATATCTTCATGCAAGTCTCCCTTCAGAAATTCTGTTCAATATTATTTTAAGTTTATTTCTTATTCTGTTAATTTGTATTATCCTTCTTATTAACAGGGGAATAATTATTGTCAATAAAAATTCGAACAATTATCAATAATGTCCGGATATGTTCTTTCAATAAATCGCGCTTGACTTGTTAGTCAAATTGGCAATATTCTGCGCTGAATTGTATTGACTCACCCTAAGAATGCGAAACGAATGAAGAAACATGACAGATAACACATTAGCTGTATTTGAAAACTATAATATTCGCCGTCATTATGATGAAACGACAGAGACCTGGTATTTTTCGGTCATTGATATAATAGCGGCACTGATTCAACAATCGAATCATCAGACTGCCCGGAAATATTGGAATAAACTTAAGGAACGGCTTAAAAAAGAGGGTAGTGAGTCGGTGACAAACTGTCACCAACTGAAATTACCCGCTGCCGATGGTAAAAAATATCTTACTGATGTTGCTGATCCTGAAACGCTTCTTCGTCTTATCCAGTCCGTTCCCAGCCCCAAGGCAGAGCCGATCAAACTCTGGCTGGCAAAAGTCGGATATGAAAGGCTTCAGGATATGAGCGATCCTGCCCGTTCTCTTGACCGCGCCCGTGAATACTGGCAACAACACGGCAGAAGTGAAAAGTGGATTCAACAACGGATGATGGGACAGGAAACTCGCAATAAGTTAACCGACTATTGGAAAGAACATGAAGTCACCAAGGAAGAGGAATATGCGTTTCTTACCAATATTATTCATCAGGAATGGGCAGGCGTATCTGTGAAGAAACATAAAGATATAAAAGGACTTAAAACGCAGAATCTTAGAGATCATATGACTGAAGCTGAACTTATTTTTACTGCTCTTGCTGAACTTTCCACAAGACAGATTGCTGAAAGCGTACAATCCACCGGTGTGATTGAGAATGCCCGGGCAGGCAAAAAGGGCGGAAAGATTGCAAAGAATGCCAGATTTGAACTGGAAGAAAAAACAGGGAAAAGAGTTGTTACAGGAGAAAACTTTCTACCACCTTCTAAACACCGTAAGAAGATCAAGTAGTAGGGAGACAATAAAGAATGAAACTAAAATTGGATTCCGTGCTCGATTACCAGCTTAAGGCAATAAAAAGCGTAACAGATCTTTTTTCACATGACTATCATATATGGCAAGAAATTGTGTTTAGCATCTTATGAGGATTCAATCTAAATTTTTGTGGCTAATTGGGTAATTAGAGAATGACTGATAAAGATAAGCGTTATAAATATGCGTTCCGTGCCATTAAAAGCTCACAATTGTGGCGTGCGTTAGAAAAATTTAAAAAGCACTATCTTGATACTAAGAATCCAGACTTCTTGGTAATCCCTTATATCCTGACCTGTGCTGCATATCTTGAATCAAAACTTAACGATTCATTCCATGACACAGAGAAACAATATGGCAATGATTTTTCTTATGCAATGATGTCATTGTCGCTGCCGAATAAACTTAAAGTTCTCGTTCCAGTATTAACAAACGGTAAATTCGTGATTAACAAAGAACATTTCGTATATCAGAGACTGATTTCTCTTATTAGGGTGCGCAATACCATTGCACATGCAAAATCAGAATTAAAAGAAATCACTGCAAATGAAGATGAGGTGGTAAATGAACCCATTATGAATTCGGGTATACATAAAATACCAAAGCACTTTTTAAATGATACTAATGACATCACACTGGGTGCATCAAAAACATTTACGCCTCTGGAGTATCACGAGGCACTGGATAAATTTAAAAAATGGTTCTTCCTTCGTTATCCAGACAAATTGAGTGAAGTTCCAATGTTAATCGAGCGTTCAAAAATTCCTCAGTGGGAGGAGCAAACAAGAACATTTGTTAAGTATATGGATTGAACCAATGTTTATATACGAAGCACACAACCATTTCAAAGAAAAATAACTTCTTCGCTGTAAATAATGAGGAGTTCAATATGTCAAAAGTAACTATAGACCGTGAGAACTGCATAAGCTGCGGCATGTGCTATGGAAGCTGTCCGGAATTCTTTGAAGAAGGGGAAGACGAGGGGAGAAGCCAGATCGTAGCAAAATACAGGATAGGGAACAACCCGGCCGAAGGAGAGGCTCCAAAGGAGCTTGAAGAAAAAGTCCAGATAGCCGCCGACAATTGCCCTGCGTCGGTTATTCAGGTTGAATAGTGTATTGCATAAACTAAAGAGGAGCAGCTTGTTCTTTAGAGCTATTCTGTTTATTATCACCTTGAATTTTTTTAAAATCCCTAATATTCAATCAATAGCATAGTTAATTATTTTTTATTCTTGATTTTATCCTGATGAAGAGGAGATGAAAAATGAAAGATCAGACCGCACTAGAGATGGGAGAAGGTATTTACGGTGTAGGAGTAAAAGATTGGGATCTTAAGATTTTTGATGCCCTCATATCACTTCCCTATGGCACATCTTACAATTCATACCTTGTGAAAGGCAAACAGAAGACTGCTCTGATTGACACTGTAAAACCTGTTTTCGGGGAGGAGATGATTGAAAAAATCAAACAGGTGGCAGACCCTTCTGATATCGACTATCTCGTAATGAACCATGCCGAGCCAGATCATGCAGGCTCGATTCCAGCCATTTTAGAAATGAGCAAAAAGGCTGTCCTCATCACATCCGAGAAAGGCGCCGGAATGGCGAAGCTTTATTACAATGTTCCTGAGGACAGGATTAGAAAGGTAAAGGAAGGGGATAGCATTGACCTTGGCGGTAGGACATTGAGGTTCATAGATGCCCCCTGGCTCCACTGGCCTGAAACCATGTTTACCTATCTTGTGGAAGACAAAGTCCTGTTTCCCTGTGATTTTTTTGGAGGCCACACCGCAGCTGGCTCCTATGATGAAGATGTTGATGAAATAGTAAGCTATGCAAAACGGTATTACGGGGAAATAATGATGCCATACAGGATGATGGGAAAAAAAGCGATGGATAAAGTAAAGGCACTTGATATCAGAATGATCGCGCCAAGCCACGGCCCTGTGTACAAAAATCCTGCAAAAATCATGGAGCCTTACAGCAAATGGACATCAGGAGAGACGAAAAAAAAGGCTCTTCTTGTTTTTGTCAGCATGTGGGGTTCGACTGCAAAAATGATAAAGACAATGGCTGAAACTCTTGTTTCAGAGGGAGTGGAAGTAATTCAACACGACCTTACTACCGCTGATACCGGGGATATTGCCAAAGACCTTGTTGATTCACGTGCAATAGTACTTGGAGCTCCAACAGTGCTGGGCGGTATGCATCCACTTGCAATATACGGAGCAAGCCTTGTAAAAGCGCTGAGGCCTCCCGTTAAATATGGCGCTTTTGTCGGCTCTTACGGATGGGGAAGTTGTGCAGGCAAAGAGGCGGTTGAGATCTTAAAGCCCGCAAAGATAGAAATCGTTGGCGCCCTTGAGGTCAATGGTCCTCCAACTGCGGCAGATTTAAGCAAGGTAGTGGAGATAGGCAGACAACTTGCCGCCAAGATAAACAGCGAAGCGTAAACCTGATTATTTCAGGTCTTATGCTTGACTTTTCCCTCTACTCCTAAGACCCAGGGGATTATGGCGAGAAGGCAGACACCTACTATCATAAAAGGCGATTGAGGACCGAGCATATCCATGGCAATGCCGTCAATTGAGAAAAATATTCCTGCTCCTATCTGACCGACCGTGTTTAATCCTCCGAGGAGCGTACCTGTAAGATGTTTTGGCGCAAGGTCTGCCGCAAGGGTCTGGCTTGAAATTAACATACCTGCCTGGGAAATGAAAAAAGCTATCATGGGAATAAGGATTGCTGGTCCGATTGGGTTCTTTATAAATCCAAATGATAATAGGGCAAGTCCGCCCAATGCAAAAGAGATTGAGAGAGTCTTGAACCTTCCGAGCTTGTCGCACATTATGGCGAATATGGGGAATCCCACAAATGCTGACATGCCAGCTATACCTATGTACATTCCGACTTTTCCCTGGGCAACTTCTGCAGGTACATTAAGATTTTTAGCCTCGTTCACCGCCCATACGAATATGAAGGTCCCAACCGTTATTATAGCAGCCATTACTAAAAATCTTGCTGCGTAGCACATTATCATTTGCGGCGATTCTTTAAGTGCTGTTATAACATCGCTCACTTTTGCCGTGTGCTTTTCATGACTTCTTATGCGGTCAACAAGATAGAGGCGGGTGAAAATCAGCGTCAAGACAGATAATGCGGCTACAGCAAAAAAAGAATTGCGAAGCCCTATGAGCCTTGGCATATTGGCAAATATTCCCATTGCTCCCAGCATGCCAAATCCTGTAAATATGCCGTTTAGAGACATCCCCTTTGCGCGGTTAGCCTCGTCAGTGTAATCAGCGGTTATTATGATGTAAGTTCCCCATGTGCCTGCAACAGATGCTACGATGGCAAAACGTCCGGCATAGGCAAGAAAAAGCGGGTTTATTCCAAGAAGGTTTGCAACATCATAAGAATAATAAAAAAGTGCATAAAAGATCGCTGCAAAAAACAGGCCGATGGAAACTACAAACTTCCTTCCCTTTTTGTCAGATAAGTTTCCGAAAAAAGTGAGGAACACGATGGCAGCTACTTCTGCAACGGTCATCATTGTGCCGCTTATGGTGCCGAAAGTTTCGTCGCTTATTTTAAGGACATCTTTGAGATAACTGTGCTGAATGCCATTTATGCTGTTGGTGACGATCCCACCGAGTGCGGTGCAGATGAATAATGTAACCAGATTGACTTTCTTCAGATCATCCGGCACCTCTACCCCCATGAACTTCTTTTTTGCTGCACTATTCATGTATTCTCCCTGTAATTATATTCCTTCGCGTCAGACGAAAACTAATTTGCTTCTGCTATACGTTCATCTATGAATTCATCAAGCCAGGGCTGGCTCCAGATCATGTCTTCGCAGAAGGCAAAGCCTGCGACCTTGACTCCGGGGATCAATGACATTTTTCTGATCTGGTCCTGGAATTCTTCTACGGTTTTTGGTTCAACCATTATGGCGCCGGAGCTTTTGCTTCCGGTGGCGCAGAAGGGTTTGCCGACCTTTGATATCTCGGCTGCCCTTTCTTTGAAAGTCGTTCCAATAAATTCGAAATGTATTTCTGTGAATGTCCATTTATTATTGTTGGGCGGCTCTATGCTGAATGAAAGAGGGATTGCCTTGATCCGTTCGATCTTTTCTTTTATCAATTCCGGCTTTTCGTTAAGTTCTTTTCCTATTTCTTCCGGAGTTTTAAGAGCTCCACCCCTTAGGCTCTTAACTATGCGCCACTCAAGCTTTGAAAGCTCAAGCTTGGTTGTCGGAAAATTTACTATTGCCCATTCCTTTACCTCCTGTACTTCCTTCCATGATTTTATCCTGCTTATTTCTTCGAAAAGTTCGGTTTGCCCTTTTGCAAAGAACCCTATGAACAAATCACCCGGAACTCTTCCAAGATATTTTTCTGTTTCATGGTGGCGTTTAAGACGTTTTGGCATTTCAACCCTGAACTTATCGATGTCAATTTCAGGCTGAAGATTTATAAGCGCATATGCCATGATCCACTCCGGTCCCATTATGGTAGTAAGCCTGACTATGACGTTATCAAGTCTCATATCATTCCTCTCGTGGTTTTTATAAATTGGTTTTATAAAATGCTTAAGGGAATACGAATCCCGGCTGCATTATATTCTCAGGGTCGAGCTTTTCGTTTATCTTCTTTGCCACATCATAATAAGGGCCTATGACGCGCGGAAGTCCTTCGCGGGGCGCCCTGTTGAATCCCATTATTATAAGCCCTCTCTGTGCCCCGTATCTTGGAAGAGCTGAGCCGATTCTTTTTACTACTTCCTGCCATCTCGGGTCTCCCGGGTGGCTGTCTATGCCGTGTTCTGTAAAGTAATAATGACCGCCTTCATATGGATAAGCTATGATTGATCTCCATGTCTCACCATTGCCGAAGTCAGGATCGCTGTATTCCGGATCATCAAGCACCGCCTGCGTATAAGCCTTGTACAAATCCGGTATCCTGTCAGGAGTTGCAAATCCTGCGGCGACCCAGTTGGCGCCTCTTGAACCCCAGTATTTCATGGAATAATCCGAGTAGAAGCTTCCGGACATTCCTGCATGTGATTCAACGAATGTCTGGTAGGGCTTGAACTTGTCGGTTATTATTTTGCCTCCTGTTTTTTCAGCAATCTTTCTTATGAGATTTTCTTCATACCCGATGCGCCTCGTTGTCCCTTCCATGGAAAGGATCAACTGGAATTCCGGATTTACCCTTATCATCCGCTCTATGGCTTCGCGCGTATCAGTTGCATAGGAAGTATATTTGTTGCCGCCGTAAAGGTTTATCCCCTTGCAGACTTCAAGACGTGAAAGTTCAAGGAATGCCGCTGCGGCCCGGTCAATGTCATCGTATGATACCCAAAGCTCTTTGTAATGTTCCCCGCGCGGCCAGCATTTTACGGTCATTTCAGTTACTATCCCTGTCGTTCCGATGGCATGTACTGGAAGAAGCTGGAGGTCTGGTCCCGGGCCATGGGGCCAGAAATTCTTAGGGATAAATGGGTCAGCGCCTGAGCCGCATTTAAATATCGTTCCATCAGGCAAGACAAGCTTATAGCCTACGATTCCCTGCTCCTGTCTGCCCACTCTGTTTGTGACCTTAAGCCCAAGACCTACGAGGATATTAGATATAACGCTTGCCGTTGAAGGATTGCCTGGCACAGGGAGGAACATCTCTCTTTTTTGAAGTTCGCAGGAAAGACGTGCAATGCTTACATAGGGCTGGATGGTAGCAGTCATGTTCTGCTCGTCTATTTCAATCACCTTGTCCATCCTTTTCACATCCATCAATATGCCGCCCCTTGAAGGGACACATACTCCGGCAATATTAAGGCCTGTTGACTGGACTATGACAGGAAGTTTGTGAGTTCGGGCTACTGCCACGATCTTTTGTACCTCTTCGGTGGTGCCGGGAAGCACAACATAAAAGGGCGGACGCATTATGGAGGACAAATTCTCAGGGTAGAGGTTTACATCTCTTGAATAGGCATATGTGATCTCAGGGTCATTCGATGCCCACTCTTCCCCTACGATATTCTTTAATTCTAAAAGAGCTTGGCCCCTGTTTTCATCCATAAGTATATTCCCGTCTATCCTTTTACCGTCCTGTTTATAAGCTCTGCAAGATCGAGTATCTCTACCTGGTTTGCCTTTGCCTTCCCCCAGAGATTTTCTTTGCACCCGGGGCATGATGTTATAAGCAAATCTGCATTTACTGATTTAATCTCTTCCATCCGTTCCTGCGCGATCCATTGCGCATAATCAATGAAAGCTTCCTTTACACCTCCTCCCGCTCCGCAGCACCAGGCATTCTTCCTGTTGCGGGGCATTTCAACGAGCTCACTTCCGGGTATTGCCGAGAGCAATTCCCGCGGGTCTTCGTAAACGCCTTCGTGTCTTCCCAGATAGCACGGGTCATGGAAAGTGATTCTGCGTTTTCCCATTCCCTCTAAAGAAAGTTTCCCGCTTTTAAGTTGTAAAGCAAGGAACTGGCTTATATGTGTTGTCTCAAATTCCCTTTTTATCCCGAAGCTTTCAAGTATGTTGAAATTATGGAAACATTCTGCGCATGTAAAAAACACCTGACTTGCTCCTGACTCCTTTATCTTTTCCACATTGTGCTGCATGAATTCTATCGCCATCTCTTCTTTGCCGATTTCAAGGAGAGGCCTGCCGCAGCAGCGTTCATCTTCTATGAATGAGACTTTTAAGCCGAGCTTTTCTGTAAGTAATTCGTAGGCACTTTTTGCAATCTCTATCCTTCTAAATGACGACCTGCAACCTACAAAGTAAACAACATCAGCTTTTTCAATTCCTCTCCCTTTATCAGGGAGCCAGCCCAATCTGTCTTTGTTGTTGCGGTTTACCCTGTTGTAATTCTTTTCAAGGTTTTGAATTATTTTGCGGTGCTGGGGAACAATGTCTCCTCCATGTTCAACAAAATATTTTCTTAATTCCATGATTATTTTCAGAGTGTAAAGACCCTGTGTGGCTGAACACCATTCCTCGCAGGCATTACATGTCGTGCATGTGTAAAGGATATGCCGGAGCCTCTCTGTGAGCTCCTGTTTTCCTTCAATGAGGCGCCGCGTCATCTCATTTCTTCCGGATGCATAGTAGGCTTCAAACCTGAATCGTTCTCCCGGAGGACATTGTCTGCCGAACCTCTCATGCTCAGTGTCTGACGGGAAGACGTTCCTGCAATATCCGCACTTGGCGCATCGCCATAGCATTTCATAGTAGTCGCCAAGCTTATTCCTGTTAAATGGATAACAATATTCTTCAGCCATTATTTTTTCCTGTAATAATTTCCATAGCTTAGAGATTTAACTTTCCAGGATTCATTATGTTGTCCGGGTCAATCACCTTTTTAATTTCTTTTACCATTGATTTATAGCCGCCTGCTTTTGCATAAACCTGCTCAGCCCAGTTCCCATAAGGTCTTGAGAAGAAGGCGCCTATCTTTATCAGTGTACTGCTCAAAGTCTCAAAGAGTTTCTGTGTTATCATCTGTTCCTGCGGATTCGCAGAGCTATAATAGAATGAATACTGGAAATGCACCCTTGTGGGCTCAACAGGAATGAGAAGTGAACCAATATTTTTCCTGTCATAGCTGAAAGCCTGCGTCATCTGTCCCAAAATCCTTTCAAACATAGGTATCTGCATTGCCATAGTGATGAAGGGAATCACGCTGTAGCCTCCCCTTAATTTTGAAAACCCTTCATATCCCTTTGGCAGTTCTATCTCGTCAAGGATTTTTGCCGCGGCTTGACTGTCAGCAGGGAGTGAATCTATAACACTGAAATTAAGCTTCCCGGATAGTTCCAGTATGTCCTCCCTCTGGTAAGCGACTTCCTCCTTTTCCCCCCTTAACACAATTACAGCCGTTACAGGTGGAAGGTCGTTTTTAAGCTGGGTAAACTGTCCGCTTTCTTCGGAGAGAAGTCCTGCAAGATATGCCGCATCTGCGACAAAGAACTCAACAGGGTAACCGAAACGTTTTATCTCTTTTATTGCAGGGAAGCTTTCCATGAAAGAATTGAACGGGATGAAAAGTACCTTTTTTGTCTCGTGCAGAGTCTTTAGTTTCACTACCGCTTTTGTGACAATACCTAATGTCCCCTGCGCTCCGAACCATACCTTGTTAAGATAAGCTGGGTTCGTGCCAAAGGGGAAGTAGGGCTTGTCGGCTAATGGTATTGCGGCGAATCCGGTTTTTAAGATCTCACCATTTGGTAGAAGGACTTCCATTGTAAGGATAGATTCAACGCCGTATCTTGGCCATGAATAAAGCGGTTCCATGTCAACGTAACTTGATACGACTGATGAGTCGGAAGGAAGTTCGATTGGCGTCAGCACCCGAAGTTTTTTCTCCTTTGCCTTTTCCTGAAGCTGGGCAAAGGTAACGCCTGCTTCAATTATGGCGTTCCTGCTCACATCATCTATAAGGTGGATACGATTAAGCCTCCGTAAATCAATGGTGATTCCAGGAACTGACGGTATTGCACCTCCGTGTCCGTTCTTTCCTGAACTGAAGGGAGTTACCGGGAGCTTGTTCATTGCAGCCACTTTAAGGATTGCCTGTATCTCTTCTACTGTTCCCGGTTTTACCGCCATGAGCGGAGCCCTTTCAGGGATGAAGCTTATGTTTCCCCTGTAGTATGGCTCAAGTTCCTCGAGGTTCTCTGAAGCGAGAATGAGGTTGTTCTTTCCTACAATTCCCGCCAGTTGTTCTTTTATTATATCCAATACATTTCCTTTTTAGAGCTTCTCTATTTTATCCCTGAGTTCAGTGTCGAACTCATTAAGTTCCTGCATTATGACAAGTAATTCAAATATCGTTACCCAGTCTGAATGGGGAAGGCCTTCTATGTATTTAACATTGACTTCATCCATTCCTATTGTCCAAAGCCACCTGTATCTGCCAAGTATAGTGAGCTTGAATATCTCTTTAGGAATCTCAAGGCTAAGACATGGTTCGTTGATCTTCCCGCTCGCAACTTTGAATTTTCCGTTTTTAAGGGACACTGTAAGGCTTGAATCTCCATCCGCTATATTTATTCCTATAATCTCTTTTCCATCAAGATGGCTTTTCCCTCCGAAAGGGTAGCACCGCACAGCTCTTGCAATGGCTTTTTCCCCTTCGAGCCTGGCACGCCTGTAATGACCGTCAGGTGTGCCTGCAAATGTTTTAAATCCCTTAAGCCTCCGGATTAGCTCCTGATCGGAGTCTAAAGCTTTTTGAAGCTTAATGATGAAATCAGCTAACATGTGATTCTTTTATCCATACATGTATCCATACCATCACCGAGAAAATTTCACTTGATTCTACTGCTTTAAGATTTACGTCCGGCAGTTACGCGACGGACAAGATTGTTTACCCTCCGGCATGTTTCCATCTCGACCTGGTGGGGATGTTTTGTTCTTTTTGTACTTTTATATTTTTTGGTTTTCCATTCGTACATCTCGTCCGGAAAACTTTTCTTCTCAGCCATAATAACTCTCCAAATATCTGGAAAATCGCATATTCGAACAATATTAGTTATTGTCCGAATTTGGTTTAATTGTCAAATGAAAGTTTTAATCATTGTCATCAGTTGTTGGTTTAACAATTAACTGAGGTTTTATTTTTGCTGTGCTATTAGAGATATGCTAAAATCAACTTTAAGAGTGACATATTTATATTGGTTGATGTTATAATGATATAATCATCTTTTAAAAAGATTTAGAATTACTGTCTGAGTGTGTTGTGTCATCTGATTTTATTGGGTTCATTTTAGTTATTAACTGTGGAAAACCAAATGACAAAAATAAAGAAAACAACAGGCAAACAAGAAAAGGCATTGGCAAAGAAGAAAGATAAAAGATCAATCAGTGTGCCATCTGCTTCAGAAGAAGACATTGTTTCCTTACCGAAACTGGACTTTCCTATTGTAGGTATCGGTGCATCGGCTGGAGGTCTGGCGGCGTTCGAGGCTTTTTTTTCCGGCATGCCTGCCGACACCGACCCCGGCATGGCGTTTGTCATTGTTCAACATCTGTCTCCGGACCACAAGAGCATCCTCTCCGAGCTGGTGAGACGCTACACCCGGATGGAGGTCTTCGAGGTCGAGGATGGGATGGTTATAAAGCCAAACTGTACCTACATAATTCCTCCGAACCGGGATATGGTTTTACTGAACGGAACACTGCATTTGATGGAGCAGATAATGTCCCGAGGTATGCGTCTGCCCATTGACTTTTTCTTCCGGTCTCTTGCCCAGGAACTGCGAGAACGATCCATCTGCATAGTTCTTTCAGGAACTGGTAGCGACGGTACGCAGGGCGTCCGCTCAATCAAAGGCGAAGGGGGCATGGTGATGGTGCAGGTTCCTGAATCTGCCGAATATGATGGCATGCCGCAGAGCGCTATCAGAACAGGCCTTACGGATTATATCTTGCCGCCATCCGAGATGCCCGCCCGTCTTATTGCCTATGTTTCCCACGCCTTCAGTAAAAAGATTTTACCTGTTATTTCTCCTGCCTCCACGTCTGAAGATGCTCTGAAAAAGGTTTGTATTATGCTGCGCGCCAAGACAGGTCATGATTTTTCCCAGTATAAGCAGAACACCCTGGTCCGGCGCGTAGAACGCCGTATGGCCCTCTGCCACATCATGCAACTGGATGAATACGTTCGCTATTTGCAGCAAAATCAGGTGGAGGTGGAATCTCTATTTCGCGACCTGCTGATCGGAGTTACCGGCTTCTTTCGCGACCCGGAAGCATTCAAGTTCTTTGAAGAGCATATTATTCCCAAGATCTTTTCCGGCAAGCCTGCCGGCACTGTGATTCGTGTCTGGGTGCCGGGCTGCTCTACCGGCGAAGAGGCCTATTCCATCGCAATCCTGTTTCAGGAACATCTGGATACGCTAAAACAGACTTTCAAAGTGCAGCTTTTTGCCACTGACATTGACAAGCGGGCCATTGATTCGGCCCGTTCCGGCATTTTTCCCGCCAGTATTACTGCCGACATCTCACCGGAACGGCTGTCACGCTTTTTTTCTCATGAGCCGGGAAGCGAAGTCTACCGCATTTCGAAAAGCATTCGTGACATGCTGATCATTTCTGAACAGGATGTCATCAAAGACCCACCATTTTCTAAACTCGATTTGATCAGTTGCCGGAATCTGTTGATCTATATGAGTGGAGAATTGCAAAAGAAGCTTATCCCAATGTTTCACTATGCGTTGGTCCCGGGCGGCATGCTATTCCTGGGTACATCCGAAACAGTTGGAGAGTTTGCCGACCTTTTTGCCACGCTGGACCGGAAATGGAAGATCTACCAGAGCAAAGAGGACATCAAGAGCACCCACCGTGCTATGGGAAGGTTTATTCCTCCGCTGACAGAGGGCAGCAGGACTGTTCCACAGACAGAAAAAACAGTGTGGGACAAAAACAAGATATCTTTGCGAGAGCTTACTGAAAAGGTATTGCTGAATGAGTATACACCATCCAGCGTTGTTGTTGATGAGCACGGAGATATCCTGTATATACATGGCCGTACCGGCAGGTATCTGGAGCCCGCCCCCGGCAATGCAGGAATGAACATCCTGAAGATGATCCGCGAAGGCTTGCGTCGCGAGCTGACCATAGCTTTGCACAAAGCGGTTTCCCGAAAAGAGCTTGTGAGCTGTCCGGGTCTGCGAATCAAAATTGATAGTGACTTCACTACCGTTAATATTACAGTTCGTCCTATGATGGCAGGCCCTGCTGAAACAGCTCCCCTCGGGATGTTCATGGTTGCATTTGAGGAAGCGCCGCCTGTAAATCAGACCGGACCAGAGGTGACTGATTGGAAAAGTGAATCGGCAGGTCATCTTTCCATAGACAGAGACGCGCAGGTGGCGGCGCTCGAGCAGGAGCTTCTGGCCAAGGAGGAATACCTTCAGACTACCGCCGAGGAGCTTGAAACATCCAACGAAGAACTCAAATCCTCCAATGAGGAGATGCAGTCTGTGAACGAAGAGTTGCAGTCTACAAACGAGGAACTGGAAACCTCAAAGGAGGAACTGCAATCAGTCAACGAGGAACTCGCAACTGTCAACAATGAGCTGCAAATCAAAGTAGCAGACCTGTCTCAGACCAATAATGACATGAACAACCTGCTGGCCGGAACAGGTGTAGGTATAATATTTGTAGATCATCAACTCCGCATCCGGCGCTTTACTCCTGCCGTTACCCAGGTAATTAATCTGATTCAGACCGACGTGGGACGTCCGGTGGGTCATATTGTTTCCAACCTCATATGCTACGACCGTCTGTTAGAGGATACGCAAGAGGTGCTTGATACCCTGGTTTCCAAAGAGGTTGAAGTGCAGAACAAATCCCGCAATTGGTATCTCCTGCGCATCAGGCCCTATCGGACACTGGAAAATGTCATCGAAGGCGCGGTCCTCACTTTTGTTGATATTACCGAGATAGTAAAGGCGCGGGAGTCGCTGCGCCGCATGGCTGTTGTGGTAAAGGATTCTCATGACGCTGTCACATTGCAGGATCTGGATGGCAACATTCTCTCGTGGAACCCAGCGGCGGAGAAAATATATGGATGGAGCGTGTCCGAGGCGCTAACCATGAACGTCAGAGACCGGATACCTGAAAGACACAGCGCTGAAGCTTTAGCCAGAGTGCAGCAACTTACCGAGAATCATATTCTGGAGCCGATTCAAACGCAAATGCTGACAAAAGATGGACGGATCGTAGAAGTCTGGCTGACTGCCACGGCATTAGTAAATCAGACCGGAAAGGTCTATGCCATTGCGACCACCGAACGGGCTCTTATTGATAAATAATTAAGGTAGGGAGATAGTCATGGCAGATAAAGACTCCACTTCATCCCGGGATGACTATTTGCGTAAACTTGCGGAAGAAAAGGCCAGCGAAAATGAGCCTGCAAATAAAAGATTTTTATCTCCTGAAGAGACACATCGGTTGCTCCATGAGTTGCAGGTGCATCAGATCGAACTGGAGATACAGAACGAGGAGCTTCTCCGTTCGCAGGATGAGCTGAAAGCTTCCCAGGAACGATATTTCGAACTTTACGATCTAGCGCCGGTTGGCTATTTGACCATCAGTGAAGAGGGACAGATATTAGAGACAAATCTTACTGCTGCTACTATGCTTGGCACACCACGAGGCGCATTGCTCAAACAGCGGATTACCCGATTTATCCTTCCGGAAGATCAGGACATATACTATCTCCATCGCAAAAGAATTAGCGATGTGGGTGTTCAGAAAAAATGGGAGATGCGGCTGGTTTGTTCTGACGGGCACGCTTTCTGGGCTTTTCTGCAGGCGACATTGACACAGAATGGCGATTACAGGATAACGCTTATCGACATTAGCGAGCGCAAGCGGGCAGAAGATGAGCTTTGTAATCTCAATAAAGAGCTTGAGCAGCGCATTGCTAAAAGGACAAAGGAGCTTAGTGACAAGTGTGAAGAACTGGAGAATGCCAACCGGATATTTGTTGACAGGGAGTTAAGGATGATTGAGCTAAAGGAGAAGATTGCAGAGTTGGAGAAAAAGCAGATTTGATAGTATGACAACTGATAAAACAAGTGAAATTGTATTTTTTAAATCTCCATCTTTCTTGACTTTGAAGGTGTTTTAAAATAAGTTTTGTTTATGATTGATTTGCATACCCACACATTCTTCAGCGACGGTGCGTTAGTTCCATCAGAGCTTGTGCGCCGCGCAGAGGACAAAGGCTACAAGGCGATAGCGCTCACTGACCATGTTGATGCATCCAACATTGATATTGTCGTTCCCCGCATAGTCAAAGTTGCCGAGGAGCTTAACAGGCTCCAGTCAGTAAAGGTCATAGCAGGGCTTGAGCTTACGCATGTGCCTCCTGCATCAATCAAACGCCTTGCTGATGCAGCGCGTGAAATGGGGGCACAGCTTGTTGTTGTCCACGGGGAGACTCCTGTTGAACCTGTCAAAGAAGGAACAAACCTTGCAGCTATAGAGGCAGGTGTTGATGTCCTTGCCCATCCCGGATTGATAACCCGCGATGAAGTGCGTCTTGCAGTAAAAAAAGGGATACTCCTTGAAATAACCACCCGCAAAGGTCACAGTCTTGGCAATGGCATCGTTGCAAAGCTTGCGCTTGAGGAAAATGCGCTTTTGATAGTCAACACAGATACCCATGCACCGGGTGACCTTGTAACCGAAGCTTTTGCGAAAAAAGTCCTTCTTTGTGCCGGCATCCCGGAGGAGAAGACACATTCCATATTCCAGAATTCAGTCCACACTGTGCAGAAAGTGTTGTAAATTAAAACTCCCTTATGATTTTTTTATCAAAGCTCCTTCCACTGCTGTTCTATCCTCTCGGGCTTGCAATTGAACTTGTGGGAGCAGCGATAATATGTATCTACAAAAATAAAAAGAATGCAGCTTATGTCTTGTTGGGATTTTCGGTTTTTATACTTTTATTTTTTTCAAGCCAGGCGGTAGGTTTCGGGTTGGTCAAAATTCTTGAACGTCAGTATATGCCGGTTGACCCGGCGAAAGTTAAGGCTGATGCAATTGTAATATTGAGTGGTGCAACGCGTCCTAAGATGTATCCACGCAGATATGTTGAATTTAATGAGGCTTCTGAGCGCATACTTGAATCAGTGCGGCTATATAAAGCCGGTTCGGCCCCTGTCGTAGTTGCATCAGGAGGCGGGATCGATTTTATGCTTAAGGGGCAAAGGGAAGGAGATGACATGCGGGAGGCAATGATAGAACTTGGAATTCCCGCTGATGCGATTATTAATGAGAATGAATCACGAAATACACATGAGAATGCTGTTTGTGTTAAAAAATTAATGGATGAGAAAAAGCTGAGGAAGAAGATACTTCTTGTAACATCAGCTTTTCATATGCCCCGCTCTGTATCTATTTTCAGGAAGGAAGGGTTTGATGTAATACCTGCACCCGCTGATTACCTGGTCGAAGACAGCGAATATTCATGGTATTACTTTATGCCGCGCCCTGAAAATCTCATCTATTCCACCATAGCAATAAAAGAGTTTATAGGCATGGCTGTCTACAGGGCTATGGGGTGGATGTAGATCATCCCACATCTCTCTACATGTCCATTAAATGGGGGACGCAACCCTTTTTCCCAAAACTTGAATTTACCAAGTAAAAAAAGGGTTGCGTCCCCCTTTTTTCGCCGCCACTTCAACTTTCACCGCATCAGTCAGATTTGGTCCTGTGTTGCTGTCAATATCTTCGAGTTTGTAGAAGTAAGTCTTTCCCGCCTCAATATTCTTATCTTTGAACTTGTAACTTGCGCCTTTGGTTGCACTCCCTTTGGCTTTGATGAGTCTGTTATTTATTTTCACATATTTTCCATCAGCAGCTACACTGCGCAGGATGTTGAAACCGAGATTGTCGATTTCTGTTGCGGTTTGCCATTTTATGATGGCTTTCCTTCCTTTTGCCTCAGCGGCGAAGGATGTGAGGGTGATTGAGGTTGGTTCATCAGTAGTTATCTTTAATATAGGCCCTGAATAAGTTCCTGCTTCAGATGTGTCTGTAAAAGAGTACAATGGCGAATCCGCTGTGTCACAATAATAGCCACAATATCTTATGGATTCCCATAATAAAGCAAATCCTGCAATGTTGTTTGTTCCAATATTTAAAACATCTTCTTCTATGGATGATGTGACATCAATAGTGAGTTGATCTCCTGCAGAAGCTAAACCAGGAGTTGAAGGATGTCCAGGAAATGGTACCCATGAATATGAATTGTCTGGA
The DNA here is from genome assembly GCA_016219965.1 of Candidatus Schekmanbacteria bacterium. Taxonomy (NCBI): domain Bacteria; phylum Candidatus Schekmaniibacteriota; species Candidatus Schekmanbacteria bacterium. The sequence continues at coordinate 436,424 of JACRJM010000007.1, read as the reverse complement.
AAGTCAAATAGCGTTCCAACAAGTGTAGCATCTGTTAATTCTCTCATTATCTTACCCGCATATGCCCAACTTGAAGATTCTACCAAATCTGTATTTGAAATAACACCATCTTCATTTTCTTCTTTTAAGTCATAAACAAATAATTCGTTATACGCTGTCGAAGGATATTGTACGGCAGGCCAGTTTGAGTTGTCTACAGTGAGTATTAATTCTGCATTGAAACTACCCGGAGATAGCTCGCTCAGAGAAGTAATATCAAACTCGATTATACCTTCTTCACATTCAACATCATTGAAACTATAACCCCTTTGTTGATGAACTGTAATATTGTCATTAGAAACTACAGTATTTCCTTCGCCAAATTTAACTGAACCTGGTGTAAATATTGAATATGTCGTATATTGTCTTGCCACTGATCCGTCTGCAATCGGAGCTAATGTGATTTCGCCTGCGCCAGAACTCGTTGTAAATAGAAAGGCGGATGCTGTGATTAAAAACAACATGGTAGAAATCAATTTTTGATTTACCATAACCCGCTCCTTATTCAATTTATATAAAAAGTTGCAGCGGCTCATAATAATTCTATCAGCTTCCCGGATTAAAGCATTGCGGGATGATGCAGGTTGACTGATTTGGGCCTGCGCCTGTGTCGCTCTTGCATACGCCAAGGACTGCCTCTTCCGGAACAAGTTTTACTTTTCTGATGGTTGGTTTTCTGTAAGCCTTCTTTACCTTATTCATTATTATATTCTCCTATTAATCCTGTTGTCATTCTTTAATAATCTGTCATGCCGGACTTGAGCCGGCATCCAGCACAGTCACTTTTGTCATCCCGCACTTGATGCGGGATCCAGAATCTTTTATTTCTTCTTCTCTTTTCCCTTCCTTGCGGTCACTTTAACTTTCACCGCATCAGACAGATTTGGTCCTGTGTTGCTGTCAATATCTTCGAGTTTGTAGAAGTAAGTCTTTCCTGCCTCAATATTCTTATCTTTGAACTTGTAACTCACACCTTTTGTTGAACTCCCTTTGGCTTTGATGAGTCTGTTATTTATCTTAACATATTGACCATCAGCAGTCTCACTGCGCAGGATGTTGAATCCGAGGTTGTCGATCTCTGTGGCGGTTTGCCAAGTTAAAAGGACTTTTTTGCCGTGCTGATTTATTTCAAATAATGAAAGAGTTATAGCTGTTGGGATATCTGCAATTTTAGCAATAAAAGCGTCCCCGCCATTTAAACCTGAAGGACTGTTAATTCTTGGCAAACCAGATACTCCCGCTACATATGCAGTGCCATCAAGTGATGCGGCAACCCCATATGCCACATTATCAACTCCATAACTATAACTACCTAAATAAGAGGAATATTCAAAAGATTGGGTTGCCGGATTTATTTTGCTTACAAAACCATCTTTAAGACCACTTGTATTGTTGAATTGCGGCTGGAAGGCTCTATAAACTGGAAAATCGACATAAGAGTATGTTGAACCGACAATATAAATATTGCCGCCTCCGTCTATAGCAATGTCATTTACTGTCTGTTCCCAACTTCCACCGAAAAAAGTAGAATAAAGAAGTGTGGCGCCTGTTGTGTCAAATTTACTTACAAAGGCATTAGTGCTCATAGGGAAAGGATTTGAAAGATAGTTGGTAACTGGAAGATCATAGGAAAAAGTTTCACCGCCTACATAGATATTACCGTATGAATCAACTGCAATGCCTTTACCAACAGCACCGAAAGTTCCTCCAAAATATGTTGAAAAAATAAATGTCGTGCCTGAAGAATTAATCTTTGTTATAAAAGCATGTTGGGAATAATAACCATTGTTGTCTTTCATAGTTGATTGAAAGGCATTATATATAGGGAAATTTGTTGATTGTGTGCTTCCAGTCACATATGCATTGCCTGCTGAATCAACGGCAATACTATTCCCCCTTTCCCAGTCGCTTCCACCAAGGTATGTAGAATAAACAAAAACATTTCCTGAAGAATTAATTTTTGTTAAAAATGCGTCGTAACTTCCTCCCCCAAAACTTCCCTGCAATGGAGATGACAAGGGGAAATTTGTAGAATTGGTATTTCCTGTAACATAGGCATTCCCCGAGTTATCAACTGCTATTGCGGTACAGTAATCAGAATTGCTACCTCCCAGATATGTTGAATAAATAAGGGATGTTCCGGATGAATTTATTTTGGTAATAAATGCATCATTTGTTCCAGCTTTCAAAGCTTGTATTGGAGACATTAAGGGAAAATTAGATGATGTTGTCGAACCTGTAATATAAATATTCTCTGAGCTATCAACTGCGATACCATAGCCGACATCAACCCCGGTTCCACCGATAAAAGTTGAATAAACAAGTGCGGTGCCGCTTGCATTAATTTTTAAAACAAACACATCACTGTCCCCTTTATTATAACTATATAATGGAGAAATTAGTGGAAAATCACCGAGAGTGCCATAAGTTTGTCCTGTGATGTACACATTTCCTGAATTATCGAGAGTTACATCATAGGGGATGGTTGTTACACCTCCACCAAATGTTCCAAAATAAACAATAGATGGATCTATGACCAGCGGATAGTTCTTGTCGTATGAGGCGACCTGGAAGCCGTAGGAGAGTTCCCCCTCACCTCGTTCCTCTCCCCGCAGGGTAGAGGAAGGGACGATGAAGTTGCATTTTACCTCAATCTTTTTTCCATCAAGCTCCTGATAGGCGAAGGGCTTGGTAAATTTCACTGTGCCGAGTTCTGTCTCTACTTCAAGTTCTCCGCTTTCATTGACAAAAATATCTTCTGCACCGTCGAATGTTAGTTTAATATCATCAACATCTCCGCATTCATTTACATAGAAAAGCTTTTCTACATTTTGTCCGTATGCTTTGAGCTTTAACTCCACACCTTCATAGACTTCACCGAGATTTACGCTGTCCCATGTGGAGATGTTTGACTTCCAGTTTTCTTTATTACCAACGAAGTAATTTACCTGTGTTGCTGATTTGCTCTCGCCCTTTATAGTTGACGGTATTGTACCAATGAGAGTTTCGCGAAGGGGAGTAAAGCTTTCTCCGTTTACCAACCCGTAAACTATCTCTCCTTTATCAGTAACGAACACATTGCCTGCAAAAGTGTTTGCATAAAATCTTACAGACTTGTCCTGAACCTGTCCCTTGTTCTCTATGAAAGGTATCTGGAGCTTAGCCGCCTTAGCTAAAACTTTTGATGTATCAGGTTGTGTGTTTGCAAAAGTAATGAAAGGAATTAACAGGATTGAGAACACAATAATAAATAGAATTGATTTACGCCCCATCACAATACCCCCAGATATTTGTTTTATAAAATAATCAGCTTCCCGGATTAAAGCATTGTGGGATGATGCAGACTGACTGATTTGGTCCCGCGCCTGTGTCGCTCTTGCAAACACCGAGAACTGCTTCTTCAGGAACAAGTTTTACTTTTCTGATAGTTGGTTTTTTATAAATTTTTTTCATCTTATTCATTTTATATTCTCCTATTAATCCTGTTGTCATTCCTTAATAATCTGTCATGCCGGACTTGAGCCGGCATCCAACACAGTCACTTTTGTCATCCCGCACTTGATGCGGGATCCAGAATCTTTTATTTCTTCTTCTCTTTTCCCTTCCTCGCAGTCACTTCAACTTTCACCGCATCAGACAGATTTGGTCCTGTGCTACTGTCAATATCTTCGAGTTTGTAGAAATAAGTCTTTCCTGCCTCGATATTCTTATCTTTGAACTTGTAACTCGCACCTTTTGTTGAACTACCTTTGGCTTTGATGAGTTTTTTATTTATCTTAACATATTCTCCATCAGCAGTCTCACTGCGCAGGATGTTGAAACCGAGGTTGTCGATCTCTGTGGCGGTCTGCCAAGTTATTAAGACTTTTTTGCCAGATTGTTTGGCTTCAAAAGAGGAAAGGGTTATTAACGTTGGAGGCGGGTCACATGCATCACCTTGTCCATTATTATTATAATCAGCTTGGTCGGAATTTGAAACTGTAGGACAATTATCTGCTGAATCTGCAATCCCATCCGAATCACTATCCGACGCTTCTCCAATCTTTGCAACAAAAGCGTCCCATACTCCATTATATGCGCGTTGTATTGGAGCAGCTATTTGAAAATTAGTAGAAGACGTGTTTCCTGTGATGTAAATATTTCCACTGCTATCAATGGCAATCGCTCTTGCATCATCACTTTCTTGTCCTCCATAACGTGTGGAAAAAACAAAAGCATCTCCGGATGCATTTATTTTTGTAATAAAAGCATCACCTCCGTCTAAATTTGTAGTTTGAACAGGCAATACTTGAGGGAAATTCCCACCTGTATTGCCAGCAACATAAGCATTCCCAGAATTATCAACAGCGATGCCGTTACCAAAATCTCCATAACCACTTCCAAGGTAAGTAGAATAAACAATAGCTGAACCAGATTCATTAATCTTTGTAACAAAAGCATCATACCCACCGCCATACCCTTTAATTGGTAAGACTGTAGGGAAATTATTGGATTTAGTTGCCCCAGTAATATAAACATTACCAGCACTATCTACGTCAGCTCCATTAGCATAATCTATATTACTACCTCCAATGTAGGTAGAATATAAAATTGCTGTTCCAGCGGCATTTATCTTTGTGACAAAAGCATCACTTGTAGTGCCAGTTCCTGCTTTTGTAGCTTGAATAGGAAGAACAGTAGGGAAATCAGACGAATTTGTGTTCCCAGCTACATAGATGTTTCCATTGCCGTCAACAGCGATGCCCTTTGCTTCATCATCATTATTTCCTCCAAGAAGCATGGAATACAATAGACCCGTACCGGATAAATTTATTTTTACAATAAAAGCGTCACTTGCATCTGTGGTTCCATACTTTGAATTTGGGATTACATTATGATATTTTGGAAAGTTTGATGATAAAGTACTTCCGGTAATGTATGCATTTCCGGAAGCGTTAACAGCGATAGCAAATCCAACGTCGCTGGAATTACCTCCTAAATAAGTTGAATATATCAGGCTTGAGCCTGAGGGATTGATTTTTGTAATAAAAACATCCATACCTCCACCATTAGTAGCACGAATCGGTGAAACTGTAGGGAAATTACTAGACTCTGTAAAGCCAGTGATGTAAGCATTCCCTGAGCAGTCAACTGCAATATCGTAACCTCTGTCATACCCATTCCCACCAATATAAGTAGAGTAGATAACAGAACCAGATGAATTTATTTTTGTAACAAAGATGTCTGCAGAACCACCACTATCCCCTTGATATGGAGAAGAAATTATAAAATCAGTCGATTCGGTGCCACCTATGACATAAACATTTCCTGAACAGTCAGCGTCAATGCCGTAACCATAATCAAAACTACTTCCGCCAAGATATGTTGAATAAACAATAGATGGGTCAATAACCAGAGGATAGTTTTTGTTGTATGAGGTGACCTGGAAGCCATAGGAGAAAGAATTAGTTACGAAGTCGCATTTCACTTCAACCTTTTTTCCATCAATTTCCTGATAGGCGAAGGGCTTTGTAAATTTCACTGTGCCGAGAGCTGTTTCAATTTCAAGCTCGCCATCTTTGTTAACTGAAATATCTTCTGCGCCGTCGAATGTTAGTTTAATATCATCAACATCTCCGCATTCATTTACATAGAAAAGCTTTTCAACATTTTTCCCATATGCTTTGAGCTTTAGCTCTACACCTTCATAGACTTCGCCGAGATTTACGCTGTCCCATGTGGAGATGTTTGACTTCCAGTTTTCTTTATTGCCAACGAAGTAATTTACCTGTGTTGCTGATTTGCTCTCGCCTTTTATAGTTGACGGTATTGTACCAAGGAGAGTTTCGCGAAGGGGAGTAAAGCTTTCTCCGTTTGCCAGCCCGTAAACTATCTCTCCTTTATCCGTAACAAACACATTGCCTGCGAAGGTGTTTGCATAAAATCTTACAGACTTGTCCTGAACCTGTCCCTTGTTCTCTATGAAAGGTATCTGAAGCTTTGCGGCCTTGGCTAAAACTTTTGATGTATCAGGTGATGTGTTTGCAAAAGCAAGAAGAGGAATTAACAGAATTGAGAAAACAATAATGAATAGAATTGATTTACGCCTCATCACAATACCCCCTTATTCTGAAGTGGAAAAAAATTTTACAGGCTATATACAAGACTTAAATAGTAAACTTAAAAAATATTCTATATAAAATAAGCAAAGAATGTGCCAGAAGGTAACTCGAAGATAATAACATACTGATTTGCTTGAAAATATTAGGTTTAAATGTGTCGTATAGCTTGGATAGGTTAATATAAACTCCTACTAAACTGTTCACTAAACTGCACACTTTTTAGTGAGTTTTTAGAACATATTGATTTTAAACGACTTAAAGTGTTCAAATATTCGACGGTTTTATTTAGCTTGTTATGTTTTTTTCTACTTGTTTTCTTTCTTCAAAATATCATAAGTACCGGTTTTATCCGCTGCCATTTTTCCTTGACTTTTAATCCCCGACCTATATAACTCGCACAATTATTTGGCTTTTTACATACCTGTTTTATTTTGTTATTTTCGTTGAAAGCATTTGTTTCGGTAAGGCTTGAAGCTTAAAAGTATGACCGGAACTTTTTTATATAATGCCCTGTTTGCCGTGTCGTAAGGTAATCAACAAATGAAGTGCGAATTGTCTAATAATATTATTTTAGAAGCTAAAGACCTCAGCAAATCCTACCAGATGGGAGATGCAAAGATAGAGGTCTTAAAGGGTCTCAGCTTTTCCCTGAAACAGGGTGAGCTTGTGAGCATCGTCGGTGCATCGGGTACTGGTAAGAGTACACTGCTTCATTTGCTTGGTTTGCTTGACTCTCCTGATGGCGGGGAGATTTTTTACGGCTCTGAAGACATCTGGAAGTTCAAGGAAGAGGAGAGGGCAAGATTCAGGAACGTAAACATTGGATTTGTGTTCCAGTTCCACCACCTTCTTATGGAATTTTCAAGCCTTGAGAATGTAATGATACCGCAATTGATCAACGGGAAAAGCATGAAGGAGGCAAGGGAGTTGGCGGTTAACCTCCTTTCAGAAGTGGGGCTTGGCGAAAGGGTTGAGCATCGTCCTTCAGAGCTTTCCGGAGGTGAGCAGCAAAGGGTTGCATTAGCAAGGGCCCTGGCAATGAGTCCGAAGATAGTCCTTGCCGATGAGCCTACCGGAAACCTTGACAGAGAGACCGGGGATGAGGTATTTGAACTTTTGCGGAATCTTAATAAAAGCAAGAACGAAAGCTTTGTAATTGCAACGCATAACTTTGATATTGCAAGTAAGTCTGACAGGGTATTGCGGCTTGAGCATGGGAAGCTTACGCAGATAGATGTAAAAGCAGGGACAGTTTGATAAAATGACTTTTCAGGAATTAATACTTAACCTTCAGCATTTCTGGGCAAAACAAGGATGTATTATCCAGCAGCCCTATGACATTGAAGTGGGCGCCGGTACATTCAACCCAGCCACATTTTTGCGAGTCCTGGGTCCGGAGCCATGGAATGTTGCCTATGTTGAGCCATCCCGGAGACCAACTGATGGACGCTACGGCGAGAATCCCAACCGCCTTCAGCACTATTATCAATTTCAGGTTATTATGAAGCCATCCCCTTCTGATATCCAGAACATATATCTTGAGAGCTTAAAATCCTTTGGAATTGATATCTCATCCCACGATATACGCTTTATTGAGGATGATTGGGAGTCTCCTACACTTGGAGCATGGGGATTAGGATGGGAAGTCTGGCTTGATGGGATGGAAATAACTCAATTTACATATTTTCAGCAGGTTGGTGGGATAGATCTTAATCCGGTCTCTGTCGAGATAACCTATGGCGTAGAAAGAATTGCTACATATTTACAAGGAGTTGAAAGCGTTTACGACATAGAATGGGCACATGGCATTAAGTATGGAGATATCCATTCTGCCTCGGAAGTGGAATTTTCCACCTATAATTTTGAAGAAGCTGATGTCAACATGCTTTTTTCTCTCTTTGACATGTACGAAAAAGAAGCACTTCGTCTCACTGAAAAGGGGTTGGTTCTTCCTGCCTATGATTATTGTCTAAAAACTTCACACGTCTTTAACCTACTTGATGCGCGCGGAGCCATAAGCGTTTCCGAGCGGGTAGGTTACATTGCAAGAGTTCGGGGAATAGCAAGGAAGTGCGCTGAAGGGTATGTTAAAGGAAGAGAAACAAAAGGATTCCCGTTGCTGAGGAAGAAAATTGGCTGAATTCATTTTAGAGATAGGGGCTGAAGACATCCCTGCGCGCTTTATGCCTGATGCGCTTTTGCAGATAAAATCTCTTGCAGAAAAAGAGTTAAATGCAGCCGGCATAGAGTTTGGTAAGGTTGATACATTCGGAACTCACAGAAGATTCACTCTTCATGTCTCGGATTTAGTGCAAACCCAGAAAGACCGTGAAGAGGAGATTTCAGGTCCGCCTGCAAGCATAGCCTTTGACGATAAAGGGAACCCAACAAAGGCGGCTCATGGTTTTGCAAAGAAACAGGGGGTTGATGTTAAAGATCTGTTAATCATAGACAGTCCCAAGGGAAAAGTCCTCTGTGCAAGAAAATTCTATAAGGGAAGCCCAACATCAGAGCTTCTTCCTCAAATTGCAAAGAACATAATCTGCGGTATCAGCTTTTCCAAGACAATGAGATGGGGTGATGGTGATTTCAGGTTTGTCCGTCCCTTAAAATGGATAGCAGCCATATTCGACGGGAATGTTCTCTCCTTCAGCATAGAAGATATTGTAAGTTCCAATGCCACGTATGGACATAGGTTCATTGCACCGGAGAAAATAGAATTCTCAAGCTTTGCAGATTATGCTGAAAAACTTGAAAAAGCAGGAGTGATGCTGAATCAGGATAAACGTAAAGAAATCCTTAATAAGAATCTCCACAATGCTGCGATAAAAGCAGGGGGGACACTTGTTGAGAATGAAGACCTTCTAAATCTTTTAACCTATATGGCTGAATACCCGGGCGTCATTGCAGGTCATTTTCCTGAAAAATATCTTGCTCTCCCTGACGAAGTCCTTTTGTGCCCCATGCAGAAACAGCAGATGTATTTTGCAGTTAAAGGAACCGGAAAAGATGGAGAAGGACGCCTTCTCAATGCCTTTGCCGCAACCTATGATAGGGACAAGGATGTTTCCGGGAATATTAAAAATGGCAATGAACGGGTGCTTCGTGCTAGATTGGCAGACGCAATGTTCTTTTTCGAGGAAGATTTAAAAGTACCTCTTGCAGAACGGATTGATGAATTAAAGCGGGTTGTATTCCTTGAAAAGCTCGGCAGCATCTATGATAAAGTGCATCGCATTAAAGGAATTGCAGGAAAGCTTTCATCTGGTATAATAAAAAATCTTTCTCAGAATTTTGATTCATCAGTTTGCGAAAGAGCGGCTTTATTATGCAAAAACGACCTCTTAACTGATATGGTAAAAGAGTTTCCTGAGCTTCAGGGAATTATGGGACGGGAATACTTTTTCCGGCAGGGAGAGGTGCGGAAAGTTTCCGATGCAGTGTTTGAACATTACCTTCCCCGTTTTTCAACTGACAGTCTCCCCGGTTTTCCAGAGTCAGCAGTTCTTGCAATTGCAGACAGGATAGACACCATTTCAGGATGTTTTTCGATTGGACTTATACCCACCGGTTCAGAGGACCCATTCGGATTAAGGCGTGCTGCCATCGGCATAATCAATATAATCGCAGAAAAAGGCTTTTCTGTGGATATCAATGAATTGATCGATGCAGGACTCAGTTTTTATGGCATTGATGACGGGAAAAAGAAAGAGGCAGCAGCTCAGATGAAAAGCTTCTTCATGACAAGATACCAGAATATCCTTGATTCTAAAAATTACCGGTCTGATATAGTAAATTCCGTGATTGCCGCGAGATTCGATGATATTAACGATGCTACGCAACGAGTTGAAGCGCTTGAAAGACTTCGGATTGAACCCTGGTTTGAGTCTCTTTCAATTGCCTTTAAAAGAGCCATGAGAATTATACCTCAGGGGGATTGCGGAGAGGGTTCTGTAAAGGCTCAACTGTTAACGGACGAAGGTGAGAAAATTCTTTTCGCGTCAGTAGAGAGGGTGGAAAATAAAAGCCGCACAGCACTTGCTGTGTTTGACTATTACGGAGCACTTAAGATAGTGTGCAGTATTAAAGAAGATATTGACAGGTTCTTTGATGAGGTGCTTGTCATGGCCGAAGATGAGGCGTTAAAGAACAACCGCCTCAATATCTTGCGGCGTATTGTCAGGCTTTTTTCAGATATAGCTGATTTCAGGCAGATTTCTCCTGGTAAGAATAATTAAATTTTTGGAGGAGAGCATGGGAAAATATGTTTATTTTTTTGGTAATGGAGAGGCCGAGGGTACTGGCGGAATGAAGGACCTGCTCGGTGGAAAAGGTGCGGGGCTCGCAGAGATGACAAATGCAAAAATACCTGTTCCGCCAGGTTTTACAATAACGACTGAGGTCTGTAAAAGCTACTACGAGAGCAACCAGACGCTCAGCCAGAGGATAAGGTGGGAGATTGACGAGGCATTGAAAAAGCTCGAAGATTCGCTTGGCTCTACACTTGGGGATGAAAAATCTCCTTTGCTGCTTTCAGTTCGTTCAGGCGCCAAGTTTTCCATGCCTGGTATGATGGATACAATACTGAACCTCGGGTTAAATGATAAGACTGTTGACGGCATTGTTTCCAGGACAGGCAACAAACGTTTTTCCTATGACAGCTACAGACGATTCATCCAGATGTTCGGGAACGTGGTTCTTGGAATAGATAAGGATGTCTTTGAACATATACTCATGAGAAAGAAGAATGCAAAAAAAATAAAACTTGATGTTGATCTTACGGCTTCTGACCTTGAGGAAATCGTAAAGGATTACAAGAAAGAGATAAAACGGGTTGCAGGAATTATCTTTCCTCAAAACTGCAAGGTACAGCTTTCAATGGCGATTGAAGCGGTTTTCAAATCATGGCACAACCCAAGGGCAAAGACCTACAGGAAGCTTAATAACATATCTGAAGACCTCGGTACTGCTGTCAATGTGCAGGCAATGGTATTCGGAAACCTCGGGAACACATCTGCGACCGGCGTTGGTTTTACAAGGAACCCTGCATCAGGTGAGAAAGAATTTTACGGGGAATTCCTTGTCAATGCACAGGGAGAAGATGTCGTGGCAGGAATCAGAACCCCCCAGCCTATCGAGAAACTGAAAAAAGTAATGCCTCAGGCATTTGGCGAGCTCAGGGAGATAACTTCAAGGCTTGAGAAACATTACAGGGATATTCAGGATTTTGAGTTTACCATACAGGATAAACAACTCTACATGCTTCAGACACGCAGCGGGAAAAGGACTGGTCTTGCGGCGGTAAAGATTGCAGTTGATATGGTTGAAGAAGGACTTATAACAAAAGAGGAAGCTGTGGGAAGGATTCATCCTTCAGCCATTGAACAGCTTCTTCACCCTGTTTTTGATCCTGTAAAACGAGCCAGGGCAAAAGCTGTAGGCAAGGGTCTTCCGGCATCTCCGGGTGCTGCCGCCGGCCATATAGTTTTCACCGCTGAAGAGGCTGTTGAATGGGCAAAGAAAGGGAAAAGAATCGTCCTTGTCAGGATGGAAACAGTTCCTGATGACATTCATGGAATGCATGTTTCAGAGGGCGTATTGACTGCAACCGGAGGAATGACCTCACATGCGGCTGTTGTCGGCAGACAGATGGGAAAGCCCAGTGTTGTCGGATGCGGCGGGCTTCAGATAGATATTAAAGCCGGAAAGCTCACCATTGGCGGAATGCATAAGAAAAGGGGAGATTTTATCTCAATAGAAGGTACGACAGGCGAAGTGTTCCTTGAAAATATGCCTACCATACCATCTGAGATTATCAGGGTTGTAACCGGAAAATTGAATGCCAAAAAAAGCAAGATATACGGTTACTTTGACAAACTCCTCACATGGGCAGATGAAGTAAAGAGGATGAATGTAAGGGCAAACGCAGATACCCCGACTGATGCGATGGTGGCAAGGGCATTCGGCGCAAAGGGAATCGGACTTTGCAGGACAGAGCATATGTTCTTCGAAGAGAAAAGGATACCTATCGTTGTAAAGATGATACTTTCAGCTGCAAAAGGACAAAGAGGGATTGATATATTAGAGGAACTTAAAAAAGAGCTTGAAAAATCAAACAATGAAAAAGCAAAAGAGATAAAGAACAATATCAAGGAAGTTGAGACAGAATACCGTTCCTCAATAAAGGATTATATGGAATCACTTGCAAAACTCCTCCCCATGCAGAAAGGGGATTTCTACGGGATATTCAAAGAAATGAAGGGGATGCCTGTGACTATCAGGACCCTTGATCCGCCGCTCCATGAATTCCTTCCCAAGCGCGAAGAGCTCATGGTTGAGGTTGCAACTTTAAAGGCTCTTGGAGAAAAGAAGAACAAGTCAAAGATAGAAGAAAAAGAGTCTCTCCTTGAGAGAGTCGAAGAACTCCATGAGTTCAATCCGATGCTGGGGCATAGGGGATGCAGGCTTGGCATAACATATCCTGAGATCACAAGGATGCAGGCACGGGCAATATTTCTTGCAGCCTGTGAACTTGCAAAGGAGAAGATAAATGTAGTCCCTGAGATAATGATACCGCTCGTTGGCAATGTTTCAGAGCTTAAAGCCCAGAAACAGATAGTTGTTGATGAAGCGGAAAAGGTAATGAAAGAGAAGAAGGTCAAGATCGAATATCTTGTAGGGACAATGATAGAGCTTCCCCGCGGGGCTATTACGGCTGATGAGATTGCTAAAGAGGCGCAATTCTTCTCCTTCGGAACCAATGACATGACCCAGACAACTCTCGGCTTTTCACGCGATGATTCAGGGAAATTCCTAAAATACTATATGGAAGCAGGGATCATGGATAAGGATCCCTTTGCTACAATAGACCAGCGCGGTGTGGGAGAACTTGTCCGCATAGGGGTAGAAAAAGGGCGTTCCACAAAGCATACATTAAAGATAGGCATATGCGGTGAACATGGAGGAGACCCTGATTCAATAGAGTTTTTCAACAAGATAGGGCTTGACTATGTAAGCTGTTCGCCTTTCAGGGTGCCTATCGCAAGGCTTGCTGCTGCACAGGCAACGCTTAAAGAGAAGAAATAGAATTGACAGAGAAGTGGATATGCTGTCCGGATTGTGGCGGGAAAGTAGAGCTTTTTAAAAATCCCGTACCGACGGTTGACATCATAATAGAGGTGGCTGGCGCGGGAGGGGAAAAGAAGATTGTGCTTATTAAGCGCAAAAACCCTCCTGTAGGATGGGCAATCCCCGGAGGTTATCTCGACTATGGGGAATCCCTTGAGGCATGTGCTGTAAGGGAGGCCAAAGAAGAGACATCTCTTGATGTTGAACTTATAAGGCAGTTCCATACGTATTCAGACCCATTGCGGGATGAAAGACAGCACAACATATCTACTGTTTTCATAGCCAGGGCAATGGGGGGAAAACTCAAGGCCGACAGCGATGCCAAGGAGGCATGTCTCTTTAGCTCTAACACCCTTCCGAGTCCGATAGTTTTTGACCATGGGAAAATACTGGAAGACTATTTTAACGGAGCATACTGAGTAAAGGCTCTATTTTTACTTGCAAAAAAATATCGTTGTGGTAGGGATACAGGATTAAAACTTTAACTTAGATTAGTTAGCAGAAAAGCAACCTTTTAACTAGACTATAAAGAAAGGAGTCAGTTTTTGAGTACAATCTCTATGAAAGCCCTTCTTGAAAGCGGTGTGCATTTCGGACACCAGACAAAAAAATGGAACCCGAAGATGAAGAAATACATTTTCGGTGCAAAGCATGATATTTACATTATAGATCTCCAGAAGACTTTAAGGCTTTTTAAAGAAGCTTTTAAATTCGTGAGAGATACTGTTGCAACAGGCGGTAATGTCCTTTTCGTCGGCACTAAGAAGCAGGCATCCCTTATTATAAGGGAAGAAGCTGAAAGGGCCGGCTGTTCATTTGTAACGGAAAGATGGCTTGGCGGTACAATCACAAACTTCCAGACCATATCGAAAAGTACAAAAAAACTTAATGAAATAGAAGAAATGAAATCAGCGGGCATTTATGAAGCAATGTCGAAAAAAGATGCGATAAAGCTTGAGAGGGAACGTATCAAGCTTGAACGCTACTTCGGCGGTATAAAAACTCTGGATAGGCTCCCTGATGTTCTGTTCGTTATAGATCCGAGGAAAGAAAGAATAGCGGTCAATGAAGCCAAAACAATGGGGATACCGATTGTAGGCCTTGTTGATACTAACTGCGATCCTGATCTCATTGATTACATAATCCCCGGTAACGATGATGCCATAAGGTCAATAAAACTTATTTCATCGAAAATGGCTGATGCTGTCCTTGAGGGAAGAACTTTTATCACTGAAAGAACCTTCGAAGAGGAAAAAAAGGAAGCTGATGCTGTGCAGGCGGACAGTATTGCAGATGAAATTACTGATGAGATTGAGGAGACAGAAAAGCTAAAAGGTGTGGGCGATTTTGAATAAAGAGTGTATTGTATCAGCTCTGCTTTTATGAAAATGTAACCGCCAGGACATCCTGAATTTCTTCAGGAATACTCTAACGACAGTTAAGATTTCAATTAACAATTTTCAGATAAATGTGATCAGGAGATAAAGATGGCAGTATCAGCAAGCACAGTTAAGGAACTAAGAGAGAAAACAGGCGCCGGTATGCTTGATTGCAAAGATGCCCTTGAGAACAGCGGCGGAGATTTTGAAAAAGCAATCGAGTTTCTGAGGAAGAAAGGTCTTGCTTCAGCTCAGAAAAGGTCTGCAAGGGCAACTTCCAACGGACTTGTCGGCTCATATATACATGCAGGCGGTAAAATAGGCGTACTCATAGAGGTGAATTGCGAAACTGATTTTGTTGCCAGAACCGAGGCGTTTCAGGAACTTGTGAAGGACCTTGCCATGCAGATCGCTGCTGCTACACCAAAGTATGTAAAAAGAGATGATGTTCCCGCTGAAGAGCTGGCAAAGGAGAAACGGATTTACATTGAACAGGCTAAAGAGTCTGGGAAACCGGAAAAAATACTGGATAAGATTGCCGACGGGAAACTGGAAAAATATTATGAATCGGTTTGTCTTATTGACCAGATTTTCATAAAAGATTCTGAAAAGAGCGTTAAGGATATTATTGACGGCATCATTGCCAAGACAGGCGAAAATATTTCTGTTAAACGTTTTGTTCGTTTTCAGCTTGGCGAAGAGAGCTGAAGATTAAGATTCATTAGGGTAACCCCATCATAATTTTTTATGCCTGAAAAGGTAAAATATAAGAGAATACTTCTAAAGCTTTCAGGGGAAATCCTTGCAGGCACTAAAGGTTATGGTATTGACCTTGAATGCATAAAGAAGATTGCCTTAGAGATAAAGGGCATCCATCAGCTTGGTGTTGAGATTGCCATTGTGGTGGGTGGAGGGAATATCTTCCG
This sequence comes from Candidatus Schekmanbacteria bacterium, assembly GCA_016219965.1. NCBI lineage: Bacteria > Candidatus Schekmaniibacteriota > Candidatus Schekmanbacteria bacterium. The sequence continues at coordinate 420,851 of JACRJM010000007.1, read as the reverse complement.
CGGAGTCAGCGCATCAGCCCATGAAATGGAAGACCGTGCATCCGCTGACTATATGGGGATGCTTGCCACAGTAATAAATGCCCTTGCACTTCAAAGCACACTTGAGAATGTTGGTGTTTTTACCCGTGTTCTTTCTGCCATAGAGATGAGGGATGTTGCCGAGCCTTATATCCGAAGACGCGCCATAAGGCATATTGAGAAAAAAAGAGTTGTCATCTTCGGAGCAGGCACAGGAAATCCCTTTTTTACCACCGACACAGCCGCATCACTGCGCGCCATTGAGATCAGGGCTGATATAATACTAAAAGCAACAAAGGTGGACGGAGTTTATACTTCCGATCCCATGAAAGACAAATCAGCGAAGATGTTCAAAACCCTTTCATATCTCCAGCTGCTTGAGAAAAGACTGGCTGTAATGGATGCAACAGCGGTGTCGCTTTGCATGGATAATGACGTAAGCATTGTTGTATTTAACCTTAACAAACCCGGAAACCTCAAGCGGATAATAAAAGGCGAGAGTGTAGGGACATTAGTCAAGGGGTAATACCATGTATAAAGAAGTCATGCATGAAGTAGAACAATTAATGGAAAAGTCGTTTAATTTTCTTGTCAAGGAGTTTGGAGGAGTGAGGACAGGAAGGGCTAGCGTCACCCTTTTTGAGGGAATAAAAGTCAACTACTACAACACACGGACTCCCCTTAATCAGGTAGCGACCATATCTATCCCTGAGAACCGCCTTGTCGTTCTCCAACCCTGGGACCCTACTGTCATTCCCGAGATAGAGAGGGCGATAATGAAATCAGACCTCGGGCTTACACCGAGCAGTGACGGCAAGGTCATACGTCTGCCTGTTCCTGAGCTTACCGAGGAAAGAAGGCATGAACTTGTAAAGCTTGTGAGAAAGATAGCGGAACGTGAAAGGGTGACAGTCCGGAATGAACGAAGGGACGGGAACGAGAAACTTAAAAAGCTTGAAAAAGATAGTAAAATTTCTAAAGATGATTACACCAGAGCGCATGATGAGATGCAAAAGCTGACAGACAAATATATTAAAAAAATAGATGATATTCTGAAGAACAAAGAAGATGAAATAATGAAGTTTTGATTTTGTTAATTTAAAAGATATTTGGAAGGAGGTGGAAATGCAATGCACGTAATTACAGATGAATGTATCGCATGCGGGACATGTGCAGAGGTATGTCCTGTTCAGGCTATCGAAGAAGCTGGAGATGTATATAAAATCAATGATTCATGTACGGATTGCGCTACATGTGTTGAGTCTTGCCCGGTTGATGCTATTAAGCCAGGGGCGTGAAGCAAGGCAAATATATCAGGAGGGCGAAGAAGGTTGAATTTTCTTCGCCCTTTTTGACTTTCTTTATGGGGGACTGAGAAAGTGCAAGGAGAGCGGAAAATCCCGTCACATATTGCTATTATTATGGATGGGAACGGAAGGTGGGCAAAGCAAAGGAGGCTCAACCGCATCCAGGGTCATAGACGTGCTACGGAAACCGTGAGGACTGTCGTAATGACATGCCGGGAACTCAATGTGGATGTCCTGACGCTGTATACTTTTTCACTTGAAAACTGGAAAAGACCCCGTGCCGAAGTGAAGGCTCTCATGATGCTCTTAAAACAGTTCCTCATTGAAGAGTTTGAAGAGATGCAGGAGAATAATGTGAGGCTCATCGCTTCCGGCAGACTTGAGCTTATCCCCTCCGATGTACGGCTTATCCTCGATAACGTTATCTCAAAGACATCATCTAACAATGGGATGATATTAAATCTCGCGTTGAGCTACGGCAGCCGCGCAGAGATAGTTGATGCCATAAAGAAGATAGCTGCAAGGGTCAAAAATGGAGAAATTGATGTCTCCGATATTGATGAGAAAGAGGTAACGGACAACCTTTATACTGCCGGGCTTCCTGACCCGGATCTTATGATACGCACAAGCGGGGAAATGAGGATATCCAATTTTCTTCTCTGGCAGTCCGCGTACTCTGAGATATGGATCACTCCAGTCCTCTGGCCTGATTTTAAAAAAGAGCATCTGTTTGCCGCCATAGAGGATTATCAAAAGAGAGAAAGAAGGTTCGGGCTCACAGGTGAACAGATACAGGAAAAGAAAAAAGTTTTCATATACTGATATTACACCTATAAAAGAAATCATCGCGCTATGAGCGAAATCAGAAGGTACACGACAGCCCTCATATTGGTGGCAGCGCTCATGCTCCTCCTTGAATTTGGGGGCTTTGCGGTATTTTCCATTATTGTCACCCTGGTCAGCATCATTTCTCTTTATGAATTAAAGACCCTTTTTAAGAATCTTGAAGTTGATCTGTCTTTAGCTCCGGTCATGTTATGCGGAGTCGGAGCCTGTTATGGTTTTTACAGCGGAAGAATATGGCTTGTCCTGCTTTCATATTTTTTATGCGTCATAATCGTCTCGGTTCTGAAGATGGTTTTTTACAAAGGCCCTATGAATTCTGTTTATTCCGTTGTTTTTTCCCTGTTCAGCATTGTTTATATAACTTTCCCTGTTGGATGTTTGATTAACATCAGAAGAATAGACGGCGGGTTGAGTTTCATATACATACTCCTCATGGCAACATGGGCAAGCGATACAGGCGCTTATCTTGCCGGGAAAAAATTCGGGAGAAGAAAACTTGCTCCTCTTATAAGCCCTAACAAGACCATTGAGGGACTCATGGGGGGGATATTGCTGACTATTGCGGCTTTCCTCATATGGTGGGGGATCGGCATAATTGCCTTGTGGCAGGCCGTTATTTTCGGAATAGCGATTTCCGTTTCAGCCACTGCCGGCGACCTTCTTGAATCAATCATTAAAAGAGGTGTTGGGGTAAAGGATTCAGGCTCAATCTTCCCCGGGCATGGAGGGATACTCGACAGAATAGATGCGCTTCTTTTTACAGCGCCTGTATGGTATATATGTATAATATTTTTAAGATGAGAAGGGATTAGCAGTTTATGGAATACGGCACAATACAGATGATAGAGAACATCGCGCGCAGAATAGATGATCTCGGGAGGCATCTTTGACCTCCCATCCAAGAAAATCCGTCTTGAAGAGCTTGAGGGCCTTATAGGCACCGGTGATTTCTGGCAGGACAAGGAGGGGGCAAAGAAAATCCTTGCTGAACGAAAAGGGATAGACAGGGTTGTCCAGGAATGGGACAAACTCTGGAGAAGATACAAGGATGCCTCAGAACTCTACGAGCTTGTGCGCAGCGAGCCTGATGAAGTCATGGAAAAAGAGCTTGCCGTTGAGATAGCCGCACTTGAAGAAGAACTTTCCAAAAGCGAACTCAAATTCATCCTCTCGGGTGAGCATGATTCAAGCAATGCCATTCTAACCATTCACCCGGGCGCAGGCGGCACCGAGTCGCAGGACTGGGCGCAGATGCTGATGCGGATGTACATAAGATGGGCAGAGAGAAGAGGATATTCGGTCGAGATAAACGACATGCTCCCCGGAGAAGAGGCGGGTGTTAAAAGCGCAACTATCTCCATCAAGGGAGAGTATGCCTATGGATATCTTAAAGCTGAAAGCGGCGTACACAGGCTTGTAAGGATATCTCCCTTTGATGCCAATAAAAGGCGTCACACTTCCTTTGTGTCCGTATTTGTTATTCCAGAAATTGAAGATGATGCTGAGATCGAGATAAAGGATGACGAACTCAAAGTTGATACATTCAGGGCAGGAGGTGCGGGAGGCCAGCATGTAAACAAATCAGACACTGCGGTGAGGATAACCCATCTTCCTACCAATATAGTTGTCGCCTGCCAGAACGAAAGGTCGCAGTATCAGAACAAGGTTACGGCGATGAAGATATTGAGGTCCAAGCTCTATGAGCTGAAGCTTGAACAGGATAAAGAGAAGATGGACGAGTTCCACAGCCAGAAAAAAGATATTGCATGGGGGAGCCAGATAAGGTCTTATGTGCTCCACCCTTACAGGATGGTAAAGGACCACCGCACTGACGTTGAAACAGGCAATGCTGACGCTGTCCTTGATGGAGAGTTAGACAAGTTTATAGACACATACCTTTTAAAGTTTTCAGGAAATAAGCAAGGGTAATTGGTTTTATCTGATCTGCAAATAAGTTAAAATACAGCGAAGAAATTTATTCATTTTATTCATGGGAGAAAAAGTAGTGACTGAAGAAAATGAACTGATAGCGAAACGCAAAGAGAAGCTTGCGGAGCTCAGAGAGAAGGGGATAAATCCCTTCCCTAATGATTTTGTCTCGGACCTTCTGGTAAGCGGCATTGTAGCTAAATATGCTGATTTGAAACCTGAAGAGTCGGATGATGTCAGCCCACCGCTTTCTGTTGCAGGAAGGATTTTGACCATGCGCGTCATGGGGAAAACCACCTTTGCCCATATACAGGACTCATCAGGGAAAATCCAGATAATGCTCCGCTTCAACGACCTTGGAGAAGAAGACTATCAGTTTGCCAAAAAATATTTTGATATCGGAGATTTTGTAGGTGCAACGGGAAAGGTCTTCAGGACAAAGACAGGGGAGCTTACCATATGGTGTACAAAGGTAAGGATTCTCACTAAGAGTTTGAGACCATTGCCTGAAAAGTGGCATGGATTAAAGAATATTGAGATACGCTATCGCCAGCGTTATGTTGACCTGATTGCAAATCCGGAAGTGAAAGAGGTCTTTGAGAAACGGTGCCTTATCATAAAAAATATAAGAAAATTCATGGATGACAGCGGCTTCCTTGAGGTTGAGACTCCGATGATGCAGTCTATCCCGGGAGGTGCGGCAGCGCGTCCGTTTAAGACACATCACAACGCGCTCGGCATGGACCTTTATCTCCGCATTGCGCCCGAGCTTTATTTGAAAAGGCTCGTGGTAGGAGGCTTTCACAGGATATACGAGATAAACAGGAACTTCAGGAATGAGGGTATTTCCACCCATCACAACCCTGAGTTTACAATGATGGAATTTTACCATGCTTACCAGACCTATACAGGGCTCATGGATTTTACGGAGCGTCTCATATCAACAGTGGCTAAGACTATTTCTGATGATTTGAAATTTCCCTTTGAAGGAAATGAGATAAACCTTTCTCCACCGTGGACGCGAATGACCATGTTCGAGGCTATAGAAAAGCATACCGGGATAACAAGAGAAAAACTTTCTGACATTAGGTCTGCTTCTGCCGAGGCTGGTGAACTTGGCATAAAACTTGAAAAAGGAACTACGCTTGGGAAGATAATACTCTCCATATTCGAGACTGTCGTTGAACCAAAGCTTATCAACCCGACATTCATCTATGATTTTCCTGTTGAGGTTTCTCCTCTTTCGAGAAGGAAGGACAGCGATACAACGATAGTCGAGAGGTTTGAGTTGTACATTGCCGGCTTTGAGCTTGCCAATGCTTTCAGCGAACTTAACGATCCTATTGACCAGTTCGAGAGGTTTCAGGAACAGGTTCGCGAAAGACAGGAGGGAGACGAAGAAGCTCATCAGATGGACCATGATTATGTAAGGGCCCTTGAATACGGGATGCCTCCCACTGCCGGAGAAGGAATAGGGATAGACAGGCTTGTAATGATACTTACCGGCTCCCCGTCAATCAGGGATGTGATATTTTTCCCGCAGCTAAAGCCTGAGAATTAAGCCATGTCATTTGAAACCTTTGTCGGGTTTCGTTTCCTCAAAGGAAAAGAGGGGAACAGGTTCCTTTCCATTATCACCATTGTGTCAGCGGCTGGTGTTGCGCTCGGCGTTGCCGTACTCCTCATAGTCATCTCAGTAATAGACGGCTATGAGGCGGAGATGAAGAACAAGATCCTCGGATCCAATTCCCATATAATCATGTTCAAAGCAGCGGATAACGGATTAATCTCCGGCTATCAGAATGTTGCAAACACAATATCAAGCGAGCCCGGAGTCTCACGGGCTGACCCATTTTTTTATCTTCAGGCAATGCTTTCAACTTCTAAGGGGAAAAGAGGAATAGTGCTTAAAGGAGTGGAGCCTTCCTATCTTGACGTAATAAGGAAATTCTCAAGGCTTGATCTTGCTGATAAGAATTTTACAGGAGGAGCGAAAAAGATAATCCTCGGAAAGGAACTGGCTGATGAGCTGGGCGTTATTCCGGGAGGCGAAGTAAACTGCCTTATTCCCCGTGGAATGGGAGGAGGCACTGTCATGCCGCGAGTATTCACATTTGTTGTAGCGGGCATATTTGAAAGCGGGATGTACGAGTGGGATTTGAACCTTGCCTACGGTGATATAGATACCGTAGGAAACATAATTGGCGCAGAAGGAAAGGCTTCTGCAATTGAGATAAGGCTTGATGACCCAGAGAAGGTCGCTTCTATCCTGGAACCCCTGTCAGCAAAGTTCCCGTTTCCCTATCACATGAACGACTGGCGCAAGATGAACCGCAATCTTTTTTCAGCCCTTTATGTGCAGAAGGTAATGCTTTTCATAATAGTAATGCTAATCCTTGTTGTTGCGTCATTCAACATAATGAGCACTCTTCTCATAAGCGTCCTTGAAAGAAGACGCGACATAGCAGTCTTAAAATCTGTAGGCGCTTCAAAGCGTGCCCTTCTAAAGCTTTTTCTGATAAAGGGAGCGGTGATAGGCATATGCGGTACGGTGGCAGGGAATATCATAGGACTTCTATGCTGTTATCTGCTTAAGGTCTATCCATTCATAAAGATTGACTATACTGTTTATTTTTTAAAGACTCTTCCTGTATCAATCAATCCTGTGACTTTCGGACTCATATCCATATACTCTCTTGCAGTGAGCCTTTTTTTCTCCCTCTTCCCTGCGTGGCAGGCTTCAAAACTTAACCCTGTCGAGCTTTTAAGATATGAATAGGATTAGCAGGAGGAACATACCGTGAGTTTTAGATGCGATCTTTTTCTGGCTTTGAGATATTTTAAGGGAAAGAAGAGGAACAGGCTTCTCTCTGCTATTTCCCTTATCTCGGTCCTTGGAATAACTATAGGCGTCATGGCCCTCATAATAATAATCTCCGTGATGAACGGCTTTCAGAGGGATTTAAGGGAAAAGATTCTGATTGCCCAACCCCACATCATGATACAGAAGTCGGGCGGAGGATTGATAGACCACTGGGAAGATGTTGTTAAAAAAGCAAAGGGATTTCGCGGCATAAAGGGAGTTTATCCGGTCATAAGGACACAGGCTATGGCTTTAAGTATTTCAGGTGCAACGGGACTTGAGCTCACAGGTATTGATTCTTCTGATGCTTTTAGCAGGGAGAGAATAGAGAAGATAACGTCTTCGGCAATTGCAGAGAGCATCAAGTCTTCTGAAAATAATAGTGGAAATGATAAAGGAATAATCATGGGGCGGGAACTTGCAAGAAGCCTTGCAGTCTCAACTGGCGACATGGTGCGCATAATGCTTCCCGAAGGAAGAGTTACCCCTTTTGGCAATGTGCCCACGGTAAGGAAGTTCCGCGTAAAAGGAATTTTCCAGAGCGGCATTTATCAGTATGACATGGCGACCGCCTATATAGATATAAATGATGCACGCGACCTGCTCGGCATTTCAAACTCTGTAACGAATATTGATATAGAGCTTAAGGATATCTTCAGCGCTGGTGAGACAGCCTCTGTGCTTTCCGGTTCACTACAAAATATGAGGGTGCGCACATGGGAGGAGATGAACAAACATCTCTTCGCGGCGCTTAAGCTTGAAAAGATAGCCATGTTTTCAATCCTGCTTTTAATCGTCATAGTGGCAGTCTTCAATGTGGCGAATACTCTAATAATGATGGTTATCGAGAAAAGAGGTGATGTGGCAATCCTTAAATCAATTGGCGCATCAAGCCGCGAGATAATGAGGATATTCATGATTGAAGGTCTGCTTACAGGGTTTATAGGGACATTTGCAGGTTCAGGGCTGGGACTCTTACTTTCATTTCTGCTCGAAAAGTATGAGATAGTGAAGCTTGATGACACGGTTTTTTATACCTCTAAAATACCGGTTGATGTTGAACCGCTCACAGTGGCACTAATTATTGTTTCAAGCCTTGCGCTTTCATTTCTTTCTACGCTTTATCCGTCTAAGTATGCTTCGAAGCTTAATCCGGCGGAGGTGCTGCGCTTCGATTAGTGCAAAAAATAATGTCATTCCGCTTATCTTTGTGATTCCCGTGTAAACTAGAATCAAATATAATGTAAAAAAATATTTCCAGCAAATATTGATTTGTGAAGTCTAAATTTTAGCATATAAAAAATAAATAATGTTACTGACAAGAGAAAAAGCAAATTATGCTCTTATTCTGATTATCATCTTTTCTGTTTCTATACGTTTTATTTGCATCGACAATCCAATTGCAGATGAACATGCTTGGAGACAAACGAACAGAGCTATGATAGCCAGGAATTTTTCTAATAATGGGATGAATTTTCTCTATCCTCAGGTTGACTGGGCAGGCAAATCTTCCGGCTACGCACAAACAGAATTTCCTATTTATCCTTATGCTGTTGCCCTGCTTTATAAGCTTTTCGGTGTAAATGAATACTTGGGAAGATTGATATCAATCTTTTTTTTTACCATAACTTTATTGTTTATCTATAAGCTTACGAGGAAGTTATGGAATCAGGAAATAGCTCTTTTAGCTTCTTTTTCATTCTCCATACTTCCTCTCAATCTTTTTTTCACCAGGGCTTTTATACCCGAACCGATGCTCTCTTTCTTCACCACATGTTCAATTTTCTATTCCATAATGTGGAGTGAAAAAGAGAAAAACAGATATTTCCTGTTCTCGGCGGTTGCAGCAAGCCTGGCATTGTTGATAAAGCTTATGGCAGCAGTATATCTTGCAATCCCGCTTGCATACATCTGGTACAGGAAGAGAAGATTGTTGAGCTCTAAAGCTGTCATTTTCTCCATCATTGTCCTTGTTCCAAATATCTTATGGTATTTACATTCTTATTGGACTTATAAATGGAGCGGGATAACTATCTTCGGAAGCGAAGGGAGCGGCACCTGGCGTTTTGCTGATATTCATATTCTGATTGATCCGCGTTTCTATCTTACAATCTTTGAGATGTTTTTGAATGCGTTAACTCCCCTTGGTTTATTATTATTTGCAGGTGGAATTTTTTTGAGAAAAGAGAAGCCGGAGCAAGGGTATATTAAAGCATGGATGGTCGGGATGTTTGTCTTTATTATCATGTTTGCGCGTGGAAGCATGAAGCATAATTATTATCAGGTTCCTCTTATGGTGCCGGCTTCAATTATGATCGGTGCTTTTATATACTACTCTGCTGGCTGGATTTCAGTTTTCTTTCAGAAAACTGGAAAATACGAACGGTTCCGGACTGCATTTGTCGCAGTAATTCTGTTTTTTTTCTGTTGTCTTGTTCCGGTCTATGTGAAAAATTATTACAGGCTCCATTCCGAGCAAACTCTCAAGGCAGGTATGATAACACAGAGAATAGCACAGCGGGATTCACTTGTTGCTTTTGTAAATGATAAACCGAGGTGGGTTCAGTTTACGTATTACTGTGAAAGAAAGACAGTCCATCACTCCTTAAGCAAGCTAAATAAGAAATGGATTAAGCACAATAGTGATAATGGCACGGCATTTCTTGTGATGTCCTTTGAGAAAAAAGAAAATAATAGTAAAAACTTTTTAAAAGTTAGCCCTATTGGAAAATTTTTAGCTGCGAAGTATCTAATCAGCTATCAAGACACAAAAATAATTATTTTCAAGCTATGAAGAAATAATGTTGAAAACTCTAGGGCTTCCCTTTCCGATTGACAAACGGCTTTGAATTTGTATTATCTCTTTTTGCATTATTGCGGGAATAGCTCAGCTGGTAGAGCACGACCTTGCCAAGGTCGGGGTCGCGGGTTCGAGCCCCGTTTCCCGCTTTTTTTTTGCTTTTTGGCAGAAAGAAATCAATCCGGCGGCATAGCCAAGTGGCTAAGGCAGCGGTCTGCAAAACCGTTATTCTCCGGTTCGAGTCCGGATGCCGCCTTTTTTTTATTTACCCAAAGAGGCCAAAAAAGGATCGTATTTTTTCCGCCTGGCGCGGATAGACGCTCTTTCCCAGTATAACGAGTTCCGGGTTCGTAAAAAGAATCTCTTCGACTTCATCTTCAGATATGATTTTCTTAAGATGCTTGATGCAAATGCTTATTTCAGGAGTCCTTCCCACTGATGAATGTGCGTCAGATGCGACAAAATGAACCATCCTGTGGGAGATGAATTTTTTTGCCGATTTTTTTGCATCATATCCAAATTCTCCAATCACACTCATTGCGGTTATCTGAGAAAGCGCTCCGATTCCTATCATTTCAAACAGAAGGTTCGGGTTGCGCTGAAACATCAAATTTCTTTCAGGATGGCTGATTACAGGTGTGATCCGTTTTAAAATAAGACTTGATAAAAGCTCTTTTATCCTTTCGGATACAAACTGATTTGGAAACTCAAGGAGAATGTGGTTTTTCCGGTTTAGCGTAAAAACTTCATTTGACTCGATCTTGCTTATTAGATCATGGGAAATGTGCGCATCGGAACCGGGAAGGATTTCAACATTGCACCCCCTGTCTGTTAACAGATTGTTCAGCTCTTCTATTTTAGCAAGGATATAATCCGGTTTGGGCTGGTACAGGCCTTCGAGCTGATGTGGGGTAGCAACTATTTTTTTTATGCCGTCGGCTTCGGCAATTTTAGCCATTTCAATTGACTCGTCAATATTGTCAGGACCGTCATCTATGGAAGGCAATATATGGCAATGAATATCTATCATTCACAGATTTTACAATGTAATAAACTAAAAGTAAAGCTGGGCGGAATATACTAAATTGCTCAAATAAATTATTTCTTGAATATCATGGGAAGTAGTGATAAATAACATCTAATCAGGAGATAATAATATGGGTGAAAGAAAAGACAGATCCAGTCAGCTTGCTGAGAAATTCGGATGTATTGGTTGCTGGTGCTTTGGAAATGGTTATTATGCCATAAATGAGGCAGAAGATAATCCAATAGACTTTCTGACTGAGGAAAAAGAATACGCTGAGTATTGTTTTACAAAATGTGTTTATACGCATCAGTGCTGGGAAGCTTTTCTTGAAGAGAATAACTGCTCCCAGACCGATGAAGAAATAATTGAGAGGGCAAGTTTTAAGCATTTCATCAGCGGGCTTACCTCTAAACCCATCAATAACCACTGACTCAAGCGTAATATTTTAACATTATACTTCGTCAGTGACTGGCTCATAAATACTTTTTCATAGAAAACCACTTCCTTTTCTAATGAATTATCCGGTCTGCTCGGGGAGCAGACCCTACAACTATTCTCACAGACCCTACAAATAAACTCACAGACCCTGCATCATTTTCTGTAGGACATGTTACGCTTCTGTAGGGCACGTTCCCCGAACGTGCCGTCAGATTTGTCATCTCTAAATCCTTCGATTCTTTTTTATTACCAATTACTCCAAATAATTTGACTGCTTAAGTATCCCTCCAGTGAACCGAAACCCTCACTTGTAAATAGCTCTAAAAGTGACTAATTAAAAAATAGAGGCTTATATGAGTGACGTTATTATGAATACTAAAACAGTAGCTTTTAAGTTCCCCGGGGCGGTGCTCGTTGATCCGCCAAGTAAAGTATTAAATGATAAACAAACTAAGTCTAAAATAAAAACATTTGAAGAGATATCCGGGCTTCTTTCCAGTCTGATCGAAAAAAATGAGGAAGTCCTTGCGCTGGTATCTGCCGCTGAAAAGATAAAAATCTGGGAGGCGGTAATAACTCTCTGTTATGCTTACACTGTCAAAAAAGTCGTTCTTGTATTCACTGACAGGAGACTTATTGAAATATCAACCGGCGGTCCTTTGCTCTTAGGAAACAGGATAAGAATTGTAAGATATTCTGCAATAAAAGATATCAGATGCTCAGCAGGAATCTGGAAAAGCCTTGATGTAAAATGCAGAGATAATCTTGCATTATCCTATGAGAACCTTAGCAAAGCCGATATTGAAGATATTGCAGGAAGGCTTAAGAACAGGATATTGAGCGCCCCGCGAAGCATACAGAATGGTAATGTAAAGTTTGCATATCATGTCTGCCCTGACTGTCTTTCTCTTCTGAGAGAAGGTGTTTTTTGCTGTCAGGCATGCGGTAAAAAATTCAAGGATGACAAGAAACTTCTTCAGGATTCTCTTTTGATCCCGGGAGGCGCATATATGAAGACTGGATTCTTCCGCGCAGGCATTGCAGGACTTTTCACAGAATTGTTTTTCATGGCAGGGGCGGTTTTTTATATTTATGAGATATTTCTTAAAGGCATGTCTTATATGCCCTTCGCACTTTTCTATCTCTTCCTTCTTGTATCAACAAAAACCCTGAGCTATTTTTTCTGCCTCAAACAGATAAGGTCATTCATTCCGGAAAAAGATAAGACCGGTCAACAGCTGCGGTAAGGGCAATCCTTCATCCCGCATATATTACAGGTTCCGGGGATTTCTTTTTTAAGCTTTCCAGTATAAAGGCAAAAGCTTATGCTCTTTTGAGGCACCATCATGAATGATGATGTGAGAGCCACTCCAATTTTTTTGAATGGGATTATGTCTGATATTTTTTTCTGTTCCTTAACCTTGAACTTTCCATATCCAGGACTGAAGCGGCGGGATATTCCGGTTTTCTTCCCTTTTAATTTGTCGCAAATCATGTGGTTTAAATTCCCTGCCGCATCTTCAACTGCAACTGACCCTACAGCATCGAGTATCATTGCACGGGTGTATTCGCCATCCTTTTGAAGCTTGTCAGCCTCCTCTTCAAGGGCAGGACCTATGGTCACAAGGGCAAAACAGATTCGGTCAATTGATGTCATGTAATTCTTGAAAGTGTTTTCGCCAATCTTTATGCCGCCTTCTATTTCAACACCGTCACCATCAGAATTTATTACTTTTCTAAATTCATAAAGCGCCTGAGGCCTTGCGAGTTTCATCCCCCGCGCTATTTCTTCATCTATCAGCCTTGCGAGATTGTCATTGATTTTTCCCGCAGACTCCTTTTTTATTTTCAGGATCTTTAACAGCTCATCTTTATCAATTTTTATTGGAATATTCTTTATCAGCTTCATGCTCTTGAAATCACCTGTTTAAAAATAATGTACCCTCCCCATAAAAGCGAAAGAATCATCACGACGATTCCGGCATTATGGATAATATTTGCAATAGTGTGATCATACCGGAGAGCCTGTAGTTTGCCAAGAATGAATTCCCAGTCATGCCCCTCAACTTCCTTTCCTGTCACTCCGCCCAGGAGTAAAAGATTTAAATCCCTCGCATCATTTATATAGGGGGCAATATCAAGAAAATTTTCTCCAGTCCACCACAATGCTACTGATCCTCCGAAGGTGTCACGTGTTTTTATAAGGAAAGTGAAAAGACAGGCAAACGGTATGAGCAGTTGCCCCAGTGTGCCGCCAAGAGCGCTCATAAATCTCCCAAAGGGCATGAATATAATATGCCCTGCTTCATGGAAGGGGATGTTTATGAAATGGAGGAAACTTTCCCCCGAATGATTGCTCTCCATTGGAAAACGGAAAAAGTTTATGCTCCAGGCCAGAATGAATAAGAAAACAATTATTCTCCCGCCAAGATAAAAGGGATTGGTGCCGGGAGCTACGTAGAACAAGAAGTCTTTTAATGAGATGAGAGAAGATACTGTTTCATCATCACAAGCCTTAGGAATCTTTTCTTCAGCAAGTAAATTCTGATGCTCTTCATATTTTTCGAAAATAATCCCGCACCTTGTGCATTCAGTATTTCCGTCAGCCTGTTCTATTTTGCATTTAGGACATATCATTATCTTACCTTTTAAGATTTCTGAGTTGATGGAATGGATTGTCAATCATAAATCATTTTATAATATTTGTTATCTTTTTTTACACGTTCAAATTATCTTATAGGCACTTTTTCTTGACTAAGTATTTTAATGATGAGTATAAAATTGACAATCAGGGAATAAATATAAAGAGGAATGTTAGGTCTTTGAAATTATGATGGAGGCGAAAAATGAATGATGTTAAAACTGAGGCTTCAGCATTGGGCCCTCCCAGTCAAAAAAAGGAAACAGAACCACGTGAAACTGGCACGATTGAGTCTGGTGTGCCACCATCTGGACGACGAGCAGCATTCAGAGATGTTAGAAGGCAATTGACCGACGAAGAGTTGTTCTCCCCTGGCGTGCAGAAGCTTATCCTCGGCCTGCTCGAAGAAGCTGATGATGAGCGGGAGTATTTAAGATCATACATAAACCTCTATCATGAATCCGACAAGAAAGCAGCAGTACTCTCTGAGAAATTACTGACTCAAAAAGCAATAGAGATTTTTTTTGGCGTAGGAGTAGGTCTCGGGGGCGCTATCATCGGTCTGATGCCGTTTTTTTGGGGAGAGAAGTCCGAATATGGCGTCATCGCTGGTATAGTTGGTTTATGCATTATAGTGGGCGCATCTGTCGGGAGGATTGTAAAAAGATGAAGATTGAAATAGTCAATATCGTCGACAGAGGTGTAGCCAACAAAGAGCGGTTGTGGCTTAAAGTCATTGCTACTACGAACCTAAATTACTTTATTGTGTTTGACACAACGTATACGTCTCAGAATGCAATCTCAAACCTCCAACGGCACGCATACTGGTTCAAGCCAAAAGAGGTACGCGCTGGGGACTCCGTAGTCCTTTATACAAAATCGGGAACACCAAGTGAACAGAAGAACCAAGATGGGTCTACAACACACTTCATGTTTTGGGGACTTGAGAAAACTGTCTGGAATAATTCCGGTGATTGTGCCGTACTATTCGAGGTTAACTCATGGCAGACTTCCAAATATAGTGACTGACCCCCCCCAGTACACGCTGCACTTGAACGAGTGCGTTAGGTCGTTTTTTTTGCTTACATTGCTATGATGGATGCCAATTAGTTGTAGGCATATTGTTATCTTTCAGTGACTCATTACTCAATTCTGTGTTAGATCAATAAAAATCGAAGGAGACAAGATGAGGCTAGTAGTGTAAAATTTTCATAACGACAAATATAAGTCATAAATTTGTGAGACAAGAAACGAAATGACTGCGTGAAAAAAGTAGAGGGTGAAAATTTTCGAAAAACTTATCTCTCAGAGTGAGCAGTTTGTAGATAACGAAGATTTGTCCCCATCTATTGTTTCAAATATAGGATTAAAATGATTCTTCAGAAAAAATCACTTGAGAAATTAAGAAACCTGATTAATGAAGAAACGGAATATCGTTCCGGCCCTCAATTAGTTAGTTTTTTTAATGAGTTAGGATTTAAGGATCAATATTTACAAGGATTCCCTTCAAGATGGATGTACACAGATGAAAAGCTTTCCAAAATCAACGGTACTCCTGAATTGGACAAATGTATCAAGAAATTGTTTGCACCAGTAAACTTCATTGGTCGATTTGCTGATTTAGACAAATTCATCAAAGAGTTTAATCAATATCTCGCATTTGATAATTGGAAAGTTGTCAGGAATGAAAAAGAAATAATATTTGCAAAAGCTGATAAAATAAACTTCGAAGATAGTTCAAGTGAAACAGAAGAAGATGAGTTTTTAAAAAGAGAGTTTAGCGAAATTTCACTTGAGAAAATTGGACTTGATGGAGTTATTACCGAGACATTGAAATATCGATTTGAAGAAATGAAAAAATGTTTATCTGTCACTGCGCCACTTTCTGTAATATTTCTTGCAGGAAGTACACTGGAGGGTATTTTACTTGGAATAGCTTTAAAACATCCAAAAGAATTTAATCAATCAAAGATGTCACCAAAAGATAAGGAAGGAAAAGTTAAACAATTTCCAGATTGGTCATTAAACAATTTTATTGATGTAGCATATGATGTAGGTCTCCTACTGGAAGATGTACGAAAATTTAGTCATTCGTTAAGATATTTTAGAAACTATATTCACCCATATGAGCAAGTTAGTAGTGGGTTTAATCCTGATAAACACACTGCTGCAATATGCTGGCAAGTTTTAAAGGCAGCAATATATCAGTTAACTAAAAATGATATTAAACGAGCAGGATGATGTTGTCTATGTATTAAGTTCAAAAGGGTAATAAGGTCAAATCTTCATAGCTAACAAATGTAAGTCATAAATGTTTAAGTCGAGAGACAAAATAGCTTTGTGAAAAATTCAGAAGGTTAAAATACTCAAAAAACTTATCTCTAATATTGCAACGGTTTGTGGATAATGAAGAAAAAAACAAAATCCTGAAAGATAAACAATGAAAAAAATTAGATTAACTAAAGAAGAACGAGAGATTGAAAGCGCATTACTGCGTGGTGAGTATAAAAAGATAAAAGGTAAAGAACTTGAAAAAATAGAGAGGTCTCTTAAATCACGAAAGAAAGATATAACAATGACTATAAGAGTTAATAGTGAAGATATTGAAAAAATAAAAGTTAAAGCAAAAAAAATAGGTATAAAATATCAAACTTATATCTCTGAGATTATCCATCAAGTTGCAGAGTAATTAAAAAATAACAAATTGAATATCGCATGATACTCTCAGTGTTACACTCTGATACCATTCAGTCCTCAGGGGGTCTTTGTGGAAATAGAGATTAAATTTGAATGTTCCGGAGTGGAGTGGAAAGTGGTATCGGAAACGCTAAAGCGTGTCGGAATGGGGTATCATGAGCCCGGCATACACAGGAAAGCCTTTGAGAACAGCTATGTCGCTGTGTTTGTCTATCATGACGGACAGTTGATTGGTTTTGGCAGGGCAATTTCCGATGGGGCTTATCAGGCCGCTATCTATGATGTAGCTGTTGTCCCTGAATTCCAAAAAAAGGGGATTGGAACTAAAATTATTACAAACATCCTCTCCCGTCTCTCGCAGTGCAATGTCATCCTCTTTGCCTCTCCCGGTAAAGAAGATTTTTACAGAAAATTAGGATTGCGGAAAATGAAGACCGGCATGGCACTCTTCAGAAAAGCAGATGAGATGAAGGGAAAAGGATTCACAGAGTAAATTACTCGCATATTGTCTATCGATAAACTATTTTTCTTATTGCTTGCATAAAAATAATAAGCTTTTTTAATGTGTAAAGAAGGATGATTATGTATACCAAAAGAACCAATATAGTTTTGGAAGACAAACTAATAAACGAGGCAAAGAAATTGACTTCCTTGAAAACAAAAAAGGAAGTGGTTGAGCTGGCTCTGCGTGAGTTGGTGAGCCGGTTAAAAAGGAAGAAGCTTCTCACAGGAAGACATAAAGGACTTTGGGAAGGAAATCTTTCAGATTTAAGATAGATAAACTTGTCTTTCTTATTGTTCCCGTATAGAGGGCAATCCAGTCTGTTTCTCCCGTTCATTAAAAACCAGATGAGATGAAGGGAAAAGGATTTACCGAGTAGATTCCTTGCAAATTTCTTTTCAATAATTTAATTTTAAAATAGAAGCGTATAGAATGAGGAAAAGATTTATGACGTATGTTATCATCTCTCACCCATTCATGTCTGAGACTAAACTCAAACCATGAAAGGAGTCATGCCATGAGCAAATCCTATGTTCGTCTTGATAAAAACAATGCCGCTGTACTGTTGGTAGATCACCAGTCCGGCCTCTTGTCACTAGTGCGCGATATCGATCCGGATACATTCAGGAATAACGTCTTGGCTCTGGCCGATCTCGCAAAATATTTCAAGCTACCAACCATCCTAACTACAAGTTTTGAAGATGGGCCGAATGGGCCGTTGATGACAGAGTTGAAGGAAACCTTCCCTGGTGCACCCTACATTGCCCGTCCCGGCCAGATCAATGCCTGGGATAATGAGGAGTTCGTCAAGGCAGTAAAGTCTACCGGCAAGAAGCAGTTGATCGTTGCCGGCATAGTGACTGAAGTATGTGTCGCTTTTCCGGCGTTGTCGGCCTTGGAGGAAGGCTTTGAAGTCTTTGTCGTAACAGATGCCTCGGGCACATTCAACGAGGTTACACGACATTCCGCCTGGGATCGCATGTCTGCCGCAGGTGCGCAACTTATGACCTGGTTCGGTGTGGCCTGCGAATTGCATCGAGACTGGCGCAATGATGTTGAGGGTCTGGGAATGTTGTTCTCTAAGCACATCCCCGACTACCGCAACCTTATCAACAGCTATATGTCGCTTAAGTCCGGCAAGTAAATATGGGATGGAAGATATGAAGGGAAAAGGGTTTACGGAGTAAATTGCCACTCCATAAAATCCTTGACTATTAAAGCAGGAAGTCTAATATGCGGTTGTTAGGGGAGCCTGATGAGGGCTGAGAAATCCCGGTTTGCGGGGTGACCCTTTGAACCTGATCTGGGTAATGCCAGCGAAGGGAGCAAAGATTTGCCTTATTGATAATAGCCGGGACCTTTTAGGTTTCCGGTTTTTTTATTTTTGGTGCGGTGAGTTGATGCAATTAAAAATTAACGGTGAGTTGAAAGAATTCAGCGGAGAGCTTACGGTTTACGCACTTCTGGAATCTTTGGGAATTGCCGGAAAACAGGTTGCCGTGGAGCTTAACAGGGAAGTCATTAAAAAAGAAGATTACATGTCGGTGTCCTTAAAAGACGGAGACATTGTTGAGATAATACATTTTGTTGGAGGAGGATGAACATGTCAGAAGATTATCTAATACTCGGTGATAAGAAATTCAAATCAAGGCTTATTGTCGGGACAGGAAAATACGCAAGCTTCGAAGAGACTAAGCAGGCGCTTGAACTTTCAGGCGCTGAGATTGTGACTGTCGCGGTGCGAAGGATAAACATAAGCGACTCAACGAAAGAATCCCTGCTCGATTACATAGACAGGAAAAAATATACAATACTTCCAAACACTGCTGCATGCTATACAGCGGATGATGCAATAAGGACTGCCCGCCTTGGACGCGAAGCAGGGCTTTCAAGCATGGTAAAGCTTGAGGTCATAGGGAGCGAGAAAACACTTTTCCCCGATAACGAGGCTCTCCTTGAAGCTACGAAAGTGTTAGTTAAAGAAGGTTTTATAGTTCTTCCATATACAAACGACGACCCAATCATGGCAAAGAAACTTGAAGATGCCGGTGCCTCTGCGGTTATGCCCCTTGGCGCCCCTATTGGCTCAGGGCTTGGGATAAGGAACCCCTACAATATAAGAATAATCCTTGAGACCGTAAAAGTCCCGGTGCTTGTTGATGCAGGTGTTGGCACTGCCTCGGATGCTGCAATAGCAATGGAGCTTGGCTGTGATGGAGTGCTTATGAACACAGGCATCGCGGGAGCGAAAAAGCCGCTTCTCATGGCTGAGGCAATGAGATATGCAGTGCATGCAGGACGCCTTGCCTATCTTGCCGGACGAATACAGAAGAAACTTTATGCAACGGCTTCAAGCCCTTTTGATGGCACGATCGAATAGGATATATCTTGAACGGGTTGAAAGAGACTCCATTTAAACTTTGCCTTGTAACAGACAGGGCGCTTGCAAAAGGGAATTTGTGCGGGATTGCGAGAGATGCTGTACGCGGCGGCGTTGATTCAATCCAGGTGCGCGAGAAGGATTTAAATGCCCGCGAACTTTATAAGCTTGTGCAGGAAATAAAAATAGCATCAGGGAAATCAGCAAAGATAATAATCAACGACCGCGTTGATGTCGCGATTGCAGCAGGAGTTGACGGGATACATCTTGGATGGAAGTCGCTTCCTCTTTATGAGGTAAAGAAACTGTTAAAACCCTATTCCATGATTGTAGGGGTTTCATGCCATGGAGTTGAAGATGCAGTTACGGCTGAAAAGGAAGGCGCTGACTATATTACCTATGGTCCTGTTTTTAAGACCCCTTCAAAAGAAGGATTGATAGAGCCGCGCGGTATTGAAGGAATAAAGCTGATAAGGAAGAACGTCTCAGTGCCGGTCATAGCCATCGGAGGGATTGATATCGAAAACTGCAAAGATGTGATTGATGCAGGGGCAGACGGTGTGGCAATGATAAGGGCTATTCTTTGCGCAGGAGACGCAGAAGAAGAAGCCAGGAAAATCAGGAGGATTATTTCATAGTGTTTAAGGTATTGACTATTGCCGGCTCAGACTCAGGGGGCGGTGCAGGCGTTCAGGCTGATTTAAGAGTAGTAAACAGCATGGGTGGTTACGGTGCAACGGTCATAACTGCCATTACAGCACAGAATACTCTTGGCATTGAAAGCATTTTTTCATTGCCTGCTGACATTGTGGAAAACCAGCTTGATGCAGTCCTAAGAGATATTAAATTTGATGCTGTAAAGACAGGGATGCTCTATACAAGCGCTCTTATAAATGTGACAGCCGCCAGACTTAAACATTACAAGGTGAGGAATCTCGTAGTTGACCCGGTAACGGTTTCAAAGGGAGGAAACATACTTCTTAAAAAAGAGGCTATAAAATCCCTTGTCGAAAAAATATTTCCTCTCTCTATCCTTGTCACTCCCAATATTGATGAGGCGACTGTGCTTTCCGGTATAAATATAAAAAATATAGATGACATGAAGTCTGCTGCAAAAGTGATAGTTAAACTTGGGGCAAAAAATGTACTTGTAAAGGGAGGGCATCTTAAAGGCGCACCCGTTGATGTCTTTTATAATGGCAGGGCTTTTACATTGTTCGAAGGGAAGCGGATCGAGTCAAAAAATACTCATGGCATAGGCTGTATGTTTTCAGCTTTTATCGCATCGTTACTAGCCTGTGGTTTTGACCTTAAAAGTGCAGTCTCCAAAGCAAAGGAATATGTTGAGAACGCACTTATTAATTCAGAGGGAGTGGGGAACGGCATAAGCCCGCCTGATCCATCATCATGGGTTGTCCGCGATGCAGTGAAGCTTTCAGCAATCGAAGATGCACAGAATGCTTTTGAGATTTTAAAGGGAAGGCAATTAGGTTTTCTTATCCCTGAAGTCCAGACCAACATAGCCTCTGTAACCGTGAGAGGAAATACTATAGATGATGTAGCCGCATTTCCGGGACGGATCGTAAGGCTTGGCGATGACATTGCAGTTTTGTCTTCTCCCAAAATGGGAGCATCAAGCCATATTGCCCGCGTCCTTCTTACAGCGCGCAGTTTTGATAAAAGCATTGCAGGTTCAATGAATATAAAATATTCTCCATCAATAGTTTCTGCGGCAAAAAAACTCGGTCTTGAGGTTGCGGAATTTTCAAGGAAAAGCGAACCAAAAAGCAACAGTTCAAAGGAAGGAAGAACCCTTGACTGGGGAGTGGAGCAGATACTGAGGAAAAAAGGAAAATGCCCTGATATTATTTTTGACAAAGGGGGAGAAGGCAAAGAGCCAATGATCAGGGTGTTTGGCAGAAGCGCCAAAGAGGCGGCAGAAAAGGTTTTAAAGATTGCATTTGAAATGAAAAAGACATATCCGGAAGGGAAAGCAAAAGGCGGAAATAAATGAAGACATTAATTGAAAAAGCAAGAAGCGGGGAACTGACACCTGAAATGGAAAGGGTCTCCGCTTATGAAGGGATAGACTGCGAAGAGCTTGCTAAAAAAATAGCAGAAGGGAAAGTGGCGATTCCATTTAATAATCGACGAAAGCGGGGGATAGAGCCGCGCGGCATAGGTGAAGGGCTATTCACAAAAGTGAATGCCAATATCGGGACTTCCCCTGAGATGCACGACATTGATGAGGAAATAAAAAAAGTTGAAGTTGCGGTAAAAGCCGGAGCAGATGCAGTAATGGATTTAAGCACAGGCGGCAACTTAGCAGAGACCTTGCGCAGGGTGATTAAAGCAAGCAATGTTATGGTAGGCACTGTGCCAATATATATGACGGCAGTTGATGCATTTGAAAATGGAAAGTCCATAAAGGATATAAAGAAAGATGATTTTTTCAAGGCTGTTGAAGACCATCTTAAAGAAGGGGTTGATTTCGTAACAGTCCATTGCGGTGTGACATTAAGAGCTCTTGATGCCCTTGATAAAGAGGGACGCATTACCGGCATAGTGAGCCGCGGCGGTTCCATACTTTCAAAATGGATGAGGCATAATGAAAAAGAGAATCCTTACTATGAGGACTATGGACGGCTCCTCGAGATCCTTAAGGAGTATGATGTAACGATAAGCCTTGGTGATGGTTTAAGGCCGGGATGTCTTAGCGATGCCACTGACAGGGCGCAGGTGCAGGAGCTTATCCATCTGGGTGAGCTTGCGCAGTCTGCATGGAATGTAGGTGTGCAGGTTATGATAGAAGGTCCCGGACATGTCCCAATTAACCAGATTGAGACCAATATACTTTTGGAGAAAAAGCTTTGCAAAGGAGCGCCGTTTTATGTATTAGGTCCTCTTGTTACCGATATTGCTCCTGGCTATGATCACATTACGTCAGCCATAGGAGGTGCACTTGCAGGAAGTTATGGTGCGGATTTTCTCTGTTATGTGACTCCGTCCGAGCATTTAAGGCTTCCAACGGTTGATGATGTGAAGGAAGCCGTGATAGTCGCAAGGATTGCCGCACATGCCGCCGATGTGGCAAAGGGGAAGAAGGGCGCCATGGAAAGGGATATTGAAATGGCCAGGGCGAGAAGAAATCTTGACTGGAAGAAGCAGATAAGCCTTTCAATCAATCCTGAAAAGGCTGCTGCCATAAGGGAATCGTCAAAACCCGCGGCTCCCGACGTATGTACCATGTGCGGAGTTTTCTGCTCGATGAGGGATGAAAAATAAAAGAAGAAAAATGAAAGAATAAAAATAAATAACATGAACGGAACTTCAAAAAGAGATCATGTCTCTGCAATAGTTTTAGTATTTCTTATATTTATTGCAGTCACTGTGGGACGCATGTCGGATCTTAACCGCAATATATCTGAGAGGATATGGACAGAGGTTAAAAACCCTAATCCCATTATAGAGACTGACAGCTCCTCCCGTCCGCTTACTTTTGTTCCTCTGGTAAATGCCATTGACAGTGCGGTGGTGAATATCAACACCTATTCAACGGCAAAGGAAGAGGATGACGTCCATCACTGGGAGTACGAGAAAAGAGAAAAGGGGGTGCCGTACGGAGACCTCTTTAATAATTTCAACGGGAAGAAAAATTCAAAATATTACCAGCGAATCAGCCTTGGTTCAGGTTTTATAATAAACAAGAGCGGCTACATTCTTACCAACAACCATGTCATTCAGAGTTCTACAAGGATAAATGTCACCTTGTCCGACACGCGCGAGTTTGAGGCGAAGATAATCGGAAGAGACCCTGACAAGGATGTGGCGCTTCTTAAGATCTATTCCGGGAAAGATCTTCCATTCGTGACTCTTGGAAATTCAGACAAGGCAGAAGTTGGGGAATGGGTAGTTGCCATCGGCAATCCCTTCGGGCTTGGGCATACGGTCACTGCCGGCATAGTTAGTGCAAAAGGAAGACTGCTCGGCATGGGGACTACCAACTCTTTCATTCAGACAGATGCTCCTATAAATCAGGGGAACAGCGGAGGGCCGCTCCTCAATATCAACGGCGAAGTCGTCGGGATAAACTCTGCGATTATCGCCAATGGCACAGGGATAGGATTTGCCATACCGATTAACAGCATAAAACAGTCCGTAGCGGAAATGGCTTCAAACAGCAGATTGGAACGCTCCTGGATCGGTGTGAGAATCCAGCCTGTTGATAAGCTGATTGCTAAAAGCTTTGGCGTGAGCGATGAGATGGGTGCTTTGGTGGGAGACGTTGCAGTAGGCACATCAGCAGAACGGGCGGGGATAAAAACCGGT
Organism: Candidatus Schekmanbacteria bacterium; assembly: GCA_016219965.1. Classification (NCBI taxonomy): domain Bacteria; phylum Candidatus Schekmaniibacteriota; species Candidatus Schekmanbacteria bacterium. The sequence continues at coordinate 397,074 of JACRJM010000007.1, read as the reverse complement.
GATATCATAGTAAACTATGGAGGCAATATTGTAAGCTCATGCAGAGACCTTTATTCCCTCATAGAGAAATCATCTCCGGGAAAACCATACCCGCTCACTGTTTTCCGGGAAGGTAAGACAATTAACATGCAGATCACGCCGGTAGAGCTATCAAGGAATTTCTTAATAAGGTCTTCAGGGAATTTCGAGGACAGGATGGGGATTGTCGTTTCGGACCTTAACCCTTTGCTCGCCAAGCAATTCAAGGTCAATGAACCCGGAGTCATTGTTGAATCTGTCGGAGATGGCGGAATAGGTTACAAGGCGCGGGTTATGGAAGGGGATGTTATCCTTGAAATAAACACACTGCGGGTTAAAGACAGCAAGGAATTCAGCAGGGTTCTAAAGGAATTATCTCCAAGCAATGCCTTTATTTTTCTGGTAATCAGGGACGGGAAAGGTGTCTATCTTTCAACCGACGGTGATTGACGGGAGTCTCAGTGCGACTCTTCTCCATCCGGTTTTTCTGCTGCGCTGTTATCAGAAAGTTGCACTGCAATTGATTTGTCCGGCGTACTATGTGGTGTCTTTATCTTTTCAATGGGCCTAATGAATACAAACCAGAGAAGCAGGAGAATCCCGATTGAAATCAATAGAAGTTTGTAATTGTGTTTCTGCGGTTCAACCTTAAAATTTTCCTCTTCATTGCTGCTCACAGAAAAGCGCTTGTAGCTTTTGGGCCATATTTTAAGGTTATCTTTTGCTGACGGTTTTTTAAATTTGTCGGCAACCTTTAATTTTACGGGCTTTAATCCCCTGATATATATATTTCTGAAATACATGGCATTTAAGTTTAGATAGAGTTTTGTGCTTGCAAAGAGGGTATTACTAATTTATAAAAAAATCAATATGATCCAGCTTTTCCATGTAAACAAAGTATATGACGGTGGGCTTTGGGCATTGAGGGATATAAGCCTCAGTGTGAAGAAAGGCGAGTTTGTCTTTTTGACCGGTCCCAGCGGTGCAGGCAAGACCACTCTTTTAAAACTTCTCTACATGGCTGAAACTCTTTCAGACGGACAGGTCGTGATATTTGGAAAGAACACTTCCCGCCTCAAGAAAAGAAGCATCCCCTATTTCCGGCGCAACATAGGCGTTGTGTTCCAGGATTTCAAGCTCCTGCGCGACAGCAATGTTTTTGATAATGTTGCATTTGCACTTAGGATTCTGGGCAGGAAACACTCAGAGATAAACGGCAGGGTCATGGAAGTGCTCCGCATGGTGGGACTTGAAAAAAGATACAGGGATGTTCCGGAAAACCTTTCAGGCGGCGAGCAGCAGCGTGTCTGCATCGCCCGTGCCATAGTGAACAGCCCGGCTCTTCTACTTGCAGATGAACCGTCTGGAAACCTTGACCCTGAGAACGCAGCAAGGATAATAGATATATTCAACCAGGTAAACGCAAAGGGGAGCACTGTTATCGTCGCAACACATAATGTGGCGATGGTTCGGGAACTCGGAAAGAGGACACTGCATATTGACAATGGGAAGATAAGGGAAGATTCAACGGGGAGGGAGTCTGATGTTCAGTAGCGCAGGATTTTTCCTTTCCCAGTCTGTCAGGGATTTTAAAAACCATCCATATCTCCACCTGTCGGTTGTAGTGATAATATCCCTTGCCTGCTTTATCTTCGGAATCGTCCTGCTTTTTGCTTTTAACCTCAACAGGGTCGTAGATTCAATATATGCAGACATTGATGTGACTGTCTATCTAAAGCCTGATATCAAGCCGGGTGATGATGTTTACAAGAAGATAGAGCTGCGCCTTAAAGAGGACTCTGTTATTGAATCCTTAAAATTCGTTTCATCCGATGAAGCACTGGCAAAATTCAGGAAAGAAATGCCTGATTATAACAAGCTCATTGATTTTGCTGGATCTAACCCGCTTCCGTCTTCGATTGAGATAAAATTAAAAAAGAACACCAGGGATGTGCAGAGCATGGAGCGTTTTGTGGCTGGGCTTTCCCGCATCGACGGCATCGAAGATGTGAATATCACCGGTGACTGGATTAACAGGTTTTTCGGCTTCCTTTCCTTCATAAAACTGGTTGCCGGGATAATCATGCTCCTCATAGGAGTAGGCGTTGTCTTTATCATTTATAACACAGTGAAGATTACCATCCATTCCCGTTCAACGCAGATAGAGATAATGAAACTCATAGGTGCCACCAACTGGTTTATAAAGGGGCCCTTCATATTTGAAGGGATATGGCAGGGTTTAGGAGGTTCACTCCTTTCAGTCGGGATACTCTATGCTGTTTATTCATTCCTGAAGAACAATCTTGAAGGTGCGTTCTCATTAATATTCTCCGGGATGAGATTTGAATTCCTTGACCCCCTCTCGATATTTTTCATATTAGGAGGAGGCATATTGCTGGGAATCTGCGGAGGAGGCATATCTACAGCGAAGTTTCTGAGGAAATGAGACTCTTAAAATCAAGGCTTAAAATAACTGCTGTCATTGTCCTGTTTTTTTTGTTTCCTGTTTATGCTTTTGCCGCTGAAAAGAAAACAGAGACCCCCAAAAACCCTGAAGAAATAAAAAAAGAACTTGCTGACGAAGAAACAAAGCTTCAGTCGCTGTCTAAAAAAAGGAGTGGGCTGGAAGGAGAAATCAAAAACATCACGACACTTCTCAGGAAAAAAGAAAAAGAGCTTGCAAAGTACAAGACAGAATATGTGAAGCTTACATCTATGAATAGAGAGCTCAGCGATAACCTGCAAAAAGAAGAATCGAATGTCCGGGAATTGAAAGATTACATTTCTAACAGGGTGAAGTTTGTTTACATGAGAGGGAAAGATTACCCTCTCAAAGTCATCTACAATTCAAAAGGCTATCTCAATTTTGTCAATAACGTCATGACAGTGAAAATAATTTCATCAAGGGAGCTTAAGGACTTCAACAGGGTCAACGAGCAGGTTATGTCTTTAAACAAGCTGCAAAATTCCCTTACTCTTTCTCTGGCAAAGACAAAGGAAGTTTATGACAAAGAGACAGCACTCGGGAAAGAGCTTGCTGACAAAAAGCGGGAGAAGAATAAACTAATCACTATGCTGAGAAGCCAGGAGTATCTTTCAGGTAAAAAGATAGCGGGTCTGAAAAAGCAGGTCTCGGAACTTGGCACGCTTGTTCAGGAAGTTGATATGAGAAGTGAGGAGAATGTTCAGGCAACTGCAAATGATTCTAAAGTTAACGAGCTTTTTCCTGATAATCGTAAACTTCTGGGATGGCCCGTTAAAGGCGAGCTGCCGGCAAAACGGATAATAAGCGGCGGGAACAGCCCGGCTTTACGGGGCATCATGATATCTGTTTCAAAGGGCGATGTGGTTCAGTCCATATTCGGCGGGAAGATATCTTTTGCAGGGCCATTTAAGGAATATGGGAATCTTGTTATAGTGGATCATGGAGATGGCTATTATTCTGTTTATGGATTTAATGGCAATATTTTTGTAAAAGAAGGACAGAATATTTTTACAGGAAAGATTCTTGGAAAAATTAATCTGGACACAGGGGGCTCCGGTAAACTATATTTCGAGATTAATCACAGGGGGGAGCCGCAGAATCCGATTGAATGGCTGCATCCTTAGTGCAGTTTTGTTGATATCTGTTACAAATTGGAGTAATTAAGAATAAACTAATTTATCATTTAATTTATCATTGCAAATGTGAGATTTGCGGATGAAAACCAAGGAGAGCTCAATGCGTTTTAGAAGAAGCCTTACGGCAGTTATTTTAGTCGTAATTGTACTGACTGCAGGTTTTCTGCTGAATTCAGCAGTAGACGGCAAAAAGGATGATTCGTCGTACGATAACCTATCTGTCTTCAGTCAGGCATTCACGATAATCAAACAACAGTATGTCAGTGCGGACAAGGTTGGGACAAAGGACCTTGTGTATAGCGCCATCAAAGGAATGGTTGAATCCCTTGACCCCCATTCAAGTTTTATGACTCCTGACATGTTCAAGGAGATGCAGATTGAAACAAAAGGACAGTTCGGAGGAGTTGGGATCCAGATATCCATAGTTGATGAACAGCTTACCGTGATTGCGCCATTGGATGATACTCCGGCAGCGATTGCAGGTATCAAGGAACTGGACAAGATAATAAAGATTGACGGGAAGAACACCCGCGGCATGACCCTTAATGATGCAGTAATGATGATGCGCGGTGCCAAGGGGACTGAAGTTGTTCTCACCATTATGAGGGAAGGATTTAAAGAACTTAAAGACTACCACATTGTAAGGGACATAATAAAAATAAAGAGCGTTAAACAAAAAGTGTTCAACTCTGTAGGCTACATAAGGATAAGCCAGTTTCAGGAGGATACATCTAATGAGCTCGACAACGCGCTAAAAGCACTTGAGAAAGAGCATATTCAGGGGATTATCCTTGACCTCAGGAATAACCCCGGCGGGCTTCTCAATATGGCTTCTGAAGTTGCGGAGAGATTCCTCCCTAAGAAAAGGCTTATCGTTTATACAGTGGAAAGGGACGGCACAAAGAGCCTGAAGTTTGAATCAAAATCAGATCCATATTTTCCTGAGCTTCCCATGGTCATCCTTGTTAACAGCGGGAGCGCCAGTGCCTCTGAAATAGTAGCAGGAGCATTGCAGGATTGGAAACGCGGGGTCATAATGGGAACAAGGACATTTGGCAAAGGCTCGGTGCAGACCGTAATCCCGCTTAAAGACGGCTCAGCGTTAAGGCTTACAACAGCTCTTTATTATACGCCCAATGGAAGGCTTATTCAGGAAACAGGGATTGAGCCGGACATAGATGTAAAACAGATAGATCTCAATTCGAAAACAAAGACTCTTCCTATATTCAGGGAAAAGGATTTGGATAAACATATCCTGAACAAGGAAACTCCGCAGAGCGAAACAGAGCAGGTTCCTGTTATGAAAAATGAGAAAGATGAAGTAACCGCGCCGCAGCCGGAAGGGGATGAGTCTCAGCCTGATTCTGAAAAGAAAGTGCCTCACCTTATTAGGGAAATAGATCCGGCTAATGATTATCAGCTTCAGAGAGCTATTGACCTTATAAAAGGTTACAGGATATTTGAAACACAGAAATAGTAAAGCTGATGGCATCTAAGAAGCAAAAAGAGGGAAAGCCGAGATCTGCTTCGAGCTCAAAAGCATTTCTTGTAATTCTCATTTTAGCTGTAGCAGCAGCGGCATTCTTTTATTTCAAGCCCTCTCTTAAACCTTCATTAACATCATTGATAGGAGGGGGCGTATCAGGAGAATTTTCATCCAGGATAGACAGCGAGACTGAAGAGACTCTTTCCCGTTTTAAGACTTCTTTCATCCTCATAGATACAACCAAACACGTTGATATCAAAACAAAGGTTGTCACAAGAAAGCAATCTTTAAAAGCCTACACCCCTGAAGATGCAAACCAGATAATTGAAGCGCTGAAAAAACTTTCGGAAAAGCACAAACTTGAATTTTCCGCTCCGCCAACAAGTGAACTGAAAGGAAGTAGCAGCGAAATTTATGTAACCATGAGCAAAGGGAATACAATCCTTCAGGCAATTGCGATAGCTGTTGATTCAGGCACAGGAGGAGAAAAGAAACTTAAAGGCAGGCTTGCGATTATCATAGATGACATAGGCGGGGACATCAAAAAAACAGAACTTGTTGCTGGGTTTGATTTTCCGGTTACTGTAGCTGTTCTCCCCGGGCTTCAATATACGCGGCAGTCAGTAGTACTTTCCAGAGAAAAAGGGAAAGAGGCAATACTTCATTGCCCGATGGAATCAATAAGTAACGATGAAGATCCGGGTCCCGGAGCATTGAAAGTCTCAATGAGTAATGATGAGATAATAAAGATTCTCGGAGATGATATTGGTGAGTTACAGGGGATCAAAGGGATAAGCAATCACATGGGTTCGAAGTTTACAGGTGATGCAGAAAAAATTAAAATAGTTTTAGAAGAGCTAAAAAAGCGGGGTTTGTTCTTCATTGACAGCAGGACAAACTCTAAGAGCCGCGCCTATGAAATTGCAAAGGAGCTGGGAGTGAAAACAGCAGAGAATTCTATCTTCCTTGACAATATAAAAGATGTCCCTGAGATTTCGAAAAATATTTCTAAGGCGGCTGAGATGGCTGATAAGAATGGAAGCGCCATTGCAATAGGACATCCTAATCCTGAAACGCTCATGGCACTTAAGATGAAAATTCCTGAACTGGAAGCAGAAGGCACAAAAATAGTATTCGCATCAGAACTGGTAAAATGAGATGGATATAAATGTTACTGAAACAGAAAAGAAATTTGATGATCTGAAAAAAATCCTATTAGGATACAAGAGTCTTCTTATTGCTTTTTCAGGAGGTGTGGACAGTACGTTCCTGTTAAAAGTCGCAAAGGATGTTCTCGGTGACAAAGTGCTCGCTGTCACTGCACTCTCAGAAACATACGCGAAAGAGGAACTTGAGATAGCGAAAAAAATGGCATCCCAGATAGGAGTAAGGCAGGTACTTATCGAATCAGGCGAGGTTGACATACCTCAGTTCAGGGAAAACCCCCCGGACAGATGCTATTACTGCAAGTACGAACTTTTCTCGCAGTTAAAGAAGATTGCTGAAAAAGAAGGTATAGCCCTTGTGTCAGACGGGACAAACTTCAATGATATTACAAGCGACCACAGGCCCGGCATGCGCGCATCATGCGAGCTTGGAGTTGTAAGCCCGCTCTGCGAGGCAAAGCTCAACAAGGAAGAAATAAGATATCTTTCAAAAAAGCTTTCCCTTCCGACATGGGACAAACCTGAGATGGCGTGCCTTTCATCTCGCTTTCCCTATGGCACGGACATTACCCGCGAAAAGCTCCTCATGGTAGATGACGCCGAGAGAGTATTGAGAGAGCTTGGGTTTAAACAGCTTCGCGTCCGCCATCATGGAGAAATAGCAAGGATAGAGCTTGAAAAGGACGCAATCGAGAAAATGATGGATAAGGAAACCCGGCATCAGGTGATAGAGAAATTAAAGGCTATTGGGTTTAAGTATGTTGCACTGGACCTGGAAGGCTATCGACGCGGCAGCATGAATTAAGGGGGCAACTTCAATTTTTGGTGTTAAAAAAAATAGGGACAGCGCCCGTTTTTTAGTTGAGTTTGCCGAAATTCTTGTCATTGACCCGAAAGCTGGAATCCAGTGTCTTCCTCTATTCATTTTTTTGAGTCTCCTAACTTACTTAAAAATTTTTCTACTATTTCAATCTGTCCCTTACAATATATGTGGCAGCTTTCGCAGTCTGTCTTAGGTGGAGCTTTTCTGTCTTTGATAATTTGGATGCACTTGGGAACAATCTTGCTGGTGTCTTCTGCGGAAACAATCATTGTTGCTAAAGATAATAATATTATAGCCAACATTTTCTTCATGTGTTTCATTTTTCTGCCTCCTCATTAAAGCTAATGGAAGTTCATGCTGCTTTAATGTTTGTTCTTCGCTGCCCGTTGCCTTATGATTTTGCAATTATCATTCCAATCAGTAGGGCTAATTCTGGTTGATGGTATCTAGCTGAAATAATGAGATAATTTTTATCCGTGGTAAAATAATGGTTCTTGATCAGGTTTTGTATGGTGCAAATTTTTTTGCAGATTAAAAAAATTTTGTTTGGAAAAGGGGGACATGGGAAAATAGGGGAAAATAGGGACAGCGCCCGTTTTTTATAACACCAGTTCAATATGAATCGAATAATCCAGAAGTTGGTTACAATCAATGGCCAAAGTTTAAAAAAGATACATAAAAAAGATTTCCCTAAATATACTCTCTGAAGATTCCCGCAAAAGCGGGAATCCGGAGACGGAGAAAAGGGGGACGCAACCCTTTTTCTTTTGCGCTATTGAACTATTGATTTCTTCTTGCAAACAAAACTTGAATTTACCAAATAAAAAAGGGTTGCGTCCCCTTTTTGCCTATGTCCTAACCTAGATATATTCCCTCGACCTCAACCCAGTGATGATAACTCTCCACAACGACACCTTATATGTCTTCATATACCTATACCCATAAGTAGCATAGAAGATTACGTCCAGCAGCGATGTGATTGGAAGCCTTACAGCAAACCTGATGAGCGGCTCAAGGCTTGGGAACTGCACGGCAATGTGGAAAAGCTTCTGCAATCTCTCAAGTTCTTTTTTCTCTTTGTTTTCAACTACGCTTCTCTTAAAGAATGATGCAGATATGGAATCGCAGGAATAATCCTCTCCGAGCAGTCCCTTTTCCCTGCAATAATTTTCAAGGTCTGTTCCCGGATATGGCTGATATAAAGAGCACCACGGGTATTCAACACCGATGCGCTGATTGATATGCACGGTTTCAAATGCCTTGTCCACAGTTTCTCCGGGCAGTCCAAGCATATTGTATGTGCCAATTTTAATGCCTGCCTTGTTTAGAAGCTCGGCAGACCTCATCATCTCCTCTTCTTTTATTCCTTTTCTCAAGGCAACATTTCTTATTTCTTCATTGCCGCTTTCAATCCCGAAGTATGCCATCTGGCATCCTGATTCTTTGAGCAATTCGACTACCTCAGGTGTAACAAGCTTCACATGGAGAAGGCACGTGAATGGAAGTCCTATCTCTTTTTTATAAATGGGGAGAAATTCAGTAAGCCATTTATTGTTGAGGATGAAAACCTCATCATCGAAACGTATGAACTTCGTTTTATAAAGTCTTATTATCCTTTTTAATTCTTCTATCACCCAGCGGGGGCTGTGCCTCCTTATTGGCTTTCCCTTGTCTTTGTAAAGCTTGATGTAGGGTCTGTTGAAACAGAATGAGCAGTCGAAGGGACAACCGCGTCCGGTAAAGACGCTCAGATTGTCCTGAAGCGATGGATACTTGTCGTAGAGCGCGCGGTCAGGGGGCGGCAGGGTATCAAGGTCATCTATCAAAGGTCTGAGATCGTTTCTGGTAATTGCCCCATTTGATTTTACATGGAGGTTTTGAATATCGGCGAAAGATTTCCCGCTGTCTAACCTTTCTGCAAGCTCGATCATGGCATACTCTCCTTCACCCATGCATATGATATCTACAGCTTCATTCTCTATGACTTCAGGAAAAAATGTTGGATGCGGACCTCCCAGGATAACGCGGCTTCCGGTTAATTTCTTTAGTTTCGAAGCTCTCGATAATGCCCAGCCATGAGTGCCGGTTGTCGTGTAAAAGCCTATGAGGTCAGGTTTGAAGCGAGTTATGCTTTCTGTGAAGTTTTTCTCTCCGGATTCAATAAATACCTCGCAGGTATGCCCCCTATCTTTCAGCAAAGCTGAGATATACATGGTGCCTAAAAATTCATACCAGAAATTCTGTAAGAATGCGATTCGTGCCATAGATAATTTTAGTGTAATGTAGACTATATTAAATGAGCTTTGCGAATTCAATGAGCAATTTAACAATTTCTTGACAAATAGCGGTGTTGCCCATAAGTTACGGGCAGAGGAGGCGGCCAAAAGAATGGCATTTTTTGAGATGAACCTGGCGAATAGGATAACTACGGTGAGGATATTCCTTATCCCGCTTATTGTTTTTTTCCTGCTCTATTCAAGCAAATATTATATGCATCTCATGGCTGCACTGATATTCGGCATCGCTTCTCTCACAGATATAATTGATGGCTACATAGCGAGGAACCGGAATCAGATTACTACATTAGGGAAACTCCTCGATCCGATAGCTGATAAACTCCTCACATCTTCAGCGCTTATTTCACTTGTTGATCTGCAAAAAGCTCCCGCATGGATAGTGGTGCTTATTATCGGAAGGGATTTCTGCATTGATGGATTAAGAAGTATTGCTGCAACACAGGGGCTGGTGATACAGGCAAGCACTCTCGCAAAATATAAGACTGTTTTCGAGATCATAGCCATTCTGCTTCTCATCCTTGCAGGAGCTAATCAGGAAATAATATATTTTTATAACGCAGGCCTGGGGCTCATATTTTTCACGGCTGTGATCTCAGTAATCTCCGGTGTTCAGTACTTCAGTGATTTCAGGAAGTCCCTGGATCTGTCAGTAGGGAAGTGATGATGCTAGTAGTTGAAAAAATACAACAGATGAAAGAGCTATCTGCACGCTGGAAAAAAGAGAGAAAAACCATAGGACTTGTCCCCACTATGGGATGCCTCCATGACGGCCATTTATCGCTAATAAGAAAATCAAGGGAAGATTGCGATGTTACGGTAGTGAGCATATTTGTGAATCCCACGCAGTTTGGTCCCAAAGAGGATTATACCGCCTACCCGCGGATCTTTGAGCAGGATTGCGAGGATTGCATGAATGAAAAGGTTGATGTCATTTTCGCTCCTTCTGTTGAAGAGATGTATCCTGAAGGATTCCAGACTTCGGTGAGCGTAAAATTGCTTCAAACTCACCTTTGCGGTCTTTCAAGACCGGGTCATTTTGACGGCGTTGCTACCATAGTGCTAAAGCTCTTCAATATTGTTTTCCCCCACAAGGCTTACTTTGGTGAGAAAGATTATCAGCAGCTCCAGATAATAAAGAAAATGGTAAATGACCTGAATCTTGATACAGCTATCGTTGCTATGCCCATAGTCCGCGAACCGGATTGCGTGGCAATGAGCTCGCGAAACAAGTATTTGAATCCTGAAGACCGGGGAAGGGCGAAGATTTTAAGGAAGATAATCAAGGAAGCGGAGCATCTTATTATTAATGGTGAGGTTGAGCCGGAGGCTGTCCTCTCTGCATTGCATAAAATCGTGAAAAAAGAAAAAAACATTGTTGTGGATTATATCTTGCTTTGTGATCCGGATACGCTTGAAGACCTCGATACCCTCGAAAAAAACGTGCTCGTTGCCGTGGCAGTAAAGATAGGGAATACGCGGCTTATAGATAACATGGTCATAAGAAGATAATATCTCTTGAAGCAGGATAAATTAAGAATTACAGTAGCCATTCCAGCCTGCAATGCAGAAAAATATTTAAAAAGAAACATTTCAGGTATTAAAGACCTCGACCCCAAGCCATCCCGTATAATAGTGATTGATGACGGCTCTATAGATAATACTCCCAAAGTACTTGCCGAGTTTCCGGATGTTGTGGTTATAACACATGAAAAGAACATGGGGCTTGCATCTGCGCGGAACAGCGCTCTTGCACAATGCGACACCGATATAATTGCGTATTTTGACAGCGACACAGTACCTCGCAAAGATTTTCTCGAAAAGATTGCTGCCTGCTACAGGGATGAAAACATTGCAGGCGTCGGAGGAAAAGCGATTGAAGCTGAAGCGGAAACCCTATGGGACAGATGGAGAAGCTCAAGGATGAGGCAGGAGCATAGCTCGGGGGGCGATGCCATGTTCCTCTGGGGTGTATGCTCATCGTATAGAGTTGACATACTTCGCAGTTTAGGGGGATTTGATATTGATTTTAGAACGAACGGCGAGGATATTGAAATCGGCACCAGGCTTAAAAACAAAGGATACAGGCTTATCTACGAGCCATCTGCCACGGTTTCCCATCTAAAGCATGATAGCCTATCTTCGCTAACTAAGGCTATTTACCGCTGGTATTACTGGGGCATAATCGCTTTAAGCAAAAACAGGAAGAGTTTTTTTATTAATTACCTTAAGATCATAATTAAGAATCCTTTAAGATATTTTCTTCAAAAAAAATGGGATGAATGCAGACTCTCATTTGTCTTAATAGATATACTTGCCTTTGCAGTTGAAATGACCGCATTGGTTTCCGCTTCATTAAAAAGGGTTAATCAAAGGATTAATAAATGAACCGCATTTCAATTATAATCCCGACGCGGAACCGTCCGGAGCAGCTTGTAGATGCTCTTTCTAAACTGGTTTCCTCCGGAGTTCTTTTAAGTGAAATGGAGATTATCGTTGTTGATGATGGATCAGACTCTGCTGTGATGGATAGGAACAGGGAGATATGTTTGAAATTTAAGGAAAAGATAAATTATATTCCTTCAGCGAAAAGGGGGCCTGCTTCAGCAAGAAACACAGGGATAAGGGCGGCTAGCTCGAATATTATTTTTTTTACGGGTGATGATATTCTTGTTTCTCCGGATACATTAAATGAGCATCTCAGGTTTCATGAGAAGGATTACTGTGGGGATGAGTATGCTATGGTAGGAGCTGTTGTGTGGGAAAAATCCATTGCACGGAACAGTCTGCATCGCTTTCTTGATGAAGCAGAATTCCAGTTTAAAAAAACTGAAGGCTCGAAAAACTATGAAACGGATTTTCACAATTTTTATTCTTCAAATCTCTCTCTTAAAAAAAGTTTTGTTGTAAAGAATAACATATTTTTTGATGAGAAGTTTCCTGCCGCGGCATGGGAGGATATCGAGTTTGGCTACAGGCTTGAAAAAGCAGGGATGAAGATTGTTTTTAACCAGAATGCAGTGGTTGAACATAATCATAGGCAGGAACTTTCCAGATTGCTCGCGAGGATGGAGACAAGCGGAAGAGCTCTCAGGATATTTCTATCCAAATGGCCTGAGGTTGCAGCTACTTATGGTTATGAATCAAAAGATGGTAAGCTTGTGCTAAAAAAAAGATTCATTAAAAGGGCAATCAGGAACCGCTTTACAGCAAGAATAGTCGAAAAAATCCTGGCAAAAAAAAATCCAGATGATGAGATGTCAGGTCTGTTAGCTTTTTTTGCAAAGAACGCTTTTCTCTACCACCTGCATAAGGGCTTTGATGAAGGAATATAATTACAAATTATCCATAGTCATTCCAACATGGAATGGAAAAGAGATGCTCGCTCAATGCCTCGAATCACTGAAAGGGGCTCCTTCCTCGTTTCAGTCTGAGGCTATAGTCATAGATAATGGTTCGACTGACGGCACTGTGGAGATGCTTTCCCAGCAATTTCCTGAAGCAAAGGTCATCAGAAATGAAAGCAATCTTGGATTTACAAAAGCTGTAAATGCCGGAATGAGAGTGGCTACCGGAGAATACCTTTTTGTGCTCAATAATGATGTAATTGTGCTTCCGGAGGCGCTGAACAGGCTCATAAAATTTATGGAAGAGAATAATGATGTCGGGATTGCCGGGTGCAGACTATTTTATCCTGATGGAGGAAATCAAGCGACCTGTTTTAAGGACAGAACGCTTTTGAGGGCTTTAGCAGAGGCATTTTTCATAGACAGATTTTTTAAGAATATCGCAGAGTTTCCGGTTGCTGAAATAGAAAAGCGCGATTCATCGGAAAAGATATACCCTGACTGGATAATGGGCGCAGCAATGATAATGAGGCGCAAGGCTATAGAAAAGACCGGGGGTTTTGATGAAACTTCATTTACAGGCGATGAAGATATTTGTTTCAAGGCAAGGGCTCTTGGCTGGAAGATAGGTTTTGTGCCGGATGCCACGATGGTTCACAGACACAGACAGAGCTCATTTCCGGAGTCAGGGAAGCTGGATGCGGAATGGGTCGGCAGAATGTACTTTGAGTTCCAGAGGAGCGGATGCCTTGCATTTATAAGAAGGAGCCCTCTCTGGAAAGGGAAGATATTTATTGCCATAAAAAAAACCGGCACAATCATCAGACTGTTGGCAGCTATATTGAAATTCTCTCTTTCTATAGGTGATGAAGAGAGGGAGAGCGCGCGAATAAAGGGGCACTTCAGATTCCTTGTTTTTCCCTTTGATGAATTCAGACCGTTTTCAGACACTATTCCTTCGATGCGCATAATGCTTGCAGGCCCCGCTCTCTCGGTGAAAGGAGGGCTTTCAAGACAGGCTGGATTTCTTCTAAAGAGCAGACTTTCAGAAAAATACCGTTTGGATTACCTTGAGACACATGTCTCGGGGGGGAAGATCTCAAAATTATTTAAAGCGCTTTCTGCATTTGTAAAGTTGAAGCTTAAGCTTATACTTAATCCGCCCCATATGCTCTTAATCTACATGAGCGGGGATGCAAGCTTTTTCAGGAAGTCCATCATTGCACTTATTGCATATTTCTTTAGGGTGAAGACCGTCATTTACTGTCATTCATTTGATATTGACCATTTTTATGCAAGGTCTAATGAGTTAGTAAAAAAATATATGCACTATATCTTTAAACGCGCAGATAGGCTTATCGCGCTTTCTGACTGCTGGAAGCAGAGCCTTTCCTATATTTCCGGAAGAGAAGACATAAGCATTGTTCCACCTTCCTCTCCAGAGCTTGAGCTTTTCACAGAAGATGGAAGAGAAAAGAAATATGACAAGGCCGGCGGGATACTTTTTATGGGACAACTTGAGGAGCGCAAAGGAATATATGACCTTCTGAAAGCTTTTGCTGAGATTTCAGGGGAAGATGGAATTGATGCGAAGCTTGTTCTGGCAGGTGTGGATAGCGATGGGAATGTGAAAAAATTTATCAGTGACCATAACCTTGATAAAAAGGTGAGTCTCACCGGATGGGTGGATGGAGAGCGGAAAAGAAAGGTGTTGCGGGAGTGCGGTATCTTTGTCCTTCCTTCCTATGCTGAAGGGTTCCCACTTGTGATTCTCGAAGCTATGGCCAGCGGGCTTTCCGTTATAGCATCTGATACCGGGAGCATTGGAGAGATTATCAGGGATGGTGTGAACGGCTATATAATCAAACCCGGAAATATCGAGCTCCTGAAATCAATACTTATGAGACTATTAAAAAATCCTGAAGAGGTACGAAAAACCGGACAAGCCGCTGTTCAGACTGTGAGAATGTCATATCTTTTTTCAGAAACAATAAATGGAATAGAGCGTGAGATTGAAGGTGTACTTGTCTCAAGATAACCTTTATTTTTTCTCTTTTTTGTAAATGAACAGGAAGAGGCAGAAGAGTAGCCCTGTAAATGATATGAGCTCTCCTGCAATCCTTGCAATGGTGGGATCAAAAGTCACTCTCAGAAAATTAACACCTTCTGGAAGTTTAGCGATTATTCTTCCGGTGTCATCGACGGTGAAGGGGACCGGTACCGGTTCAATATCTTTTATCTTAAGAGTCCATCCTGGGAAGTAAAATAAATTAAGACGTACTGTTGCACTTCCAGCTACTGCCTTTACCCTTATCCCCCTTTCTGACGGGGATATCTCTTTCCTTAGCACTCCTAATTTCCCGGAGATCGTTTCAAGAGGCACTCGCGGTTCATTGTCCGGCATCTTCTTAACCCCTATGGGCATGTATTCCTGCCCTACGGAATAGGGAAGTGTGTCCTGCCATTCGTAGATTTCTGTAGTTTCTTTGATATTGTTTATATTGTCAGAAATATTCCATGCTCCTCCAATAAAAATAATCAGAACAGATATGATTGTGAGAAGCCTCAATTTATAAGGCTTATTGTAGGATTTATCTTTAAACAGCAGTCCTGCCAGGAATGAGATGAAAAAAGAAGCCGGTAAAATCAGAGGAAGAAAAATATTGCCTTCAGAGTCATTCCCATAGATATATTTAGCTTCCAATGCTGCCTGGAACCAGAAAAATGCAGAAAGCCAGAGCCCTGTAAATATGCCTCCTGAATTGATTAATAAGAATCTCAACGGCCTCTTATTTTTACAGACTATAAAATGATAAAATAGTGAGTATAAGAGCAATGACAAAGTCATCATAAAAGTCGGTTTTGATGAAAGAAATAGAAGAGAGCAGCAGAAAGATAACTTTATAAAATGTTTTGTATTAATTGATAAATCCGCTTCTTCTATTTTGTATGATTTTCCAGCTATGCAGCATGACAATGGGAGGAAGAGAAAAGAGTAAATATCATCAAAATTATTGCGGTTAAAAAGTATTGATATGAGAGATGGGGAAAAGAGGTAGATTAATGATGATATAAGCCCTCCTCTTATGCCAGAAACATCTTCAGAAAGTCTGAACATGGAAATGGCGCAGCAAAAGACGGTGAGCACAGAAATAATATTCAATAATGAGAATGGACTTATCCCGCTTAAGGCGAAGGGCTCAGCTAAAAAAAAGAAAAGCGGAGGGCTGAATATAAAAAGAGGATAGCCATAGCCATTCCCAAACCCTGAAGCCCATTTGGGAAATAAGGTAAAGCTTACAATGTTTTTATGAAACTCTTTAATGGCAAAAGCGTATTTTATCGATTCTGAATGTTGAGCAAACATACTGATTTTCAGGATGAAATAACAGATATAGACACACCCGATAAGGATTGTGACAATATGCAGTGATGAAAGTTTTTGTCTCATATTAGCCATTGTTAACCTATTAAAAAATCAGCACATATTCCGGCAATAGCGGGGAGATTGTCAAGTCTTATGGAATTGGATAATTGTTTCATTAACAGAGATGATAGTTATGTTAGATATGTTAATATTAGAGCGCGTGGTGACGAAGAAACGTTCTCACAATTTTTTTATGGCAAGGCATGTAAACAGATGGTTCCTGCAAAGACAAAGCTAAAACTTGGCGAGATTCTGGTAAAGGAAAAGATAATTAAAGAAGAAGAGCTTCAAAGGCTTCTTATCCTTCAAAAAGAATCTACTGAACATCTCCCCATTGGAGAGATATGTATTGCTGAAGGTCTTATTACAAGGCATGAGCTCAAGAACATCATAAAGCAATATGGCAAGGAGATGAGAATAGGTGAGCTTTTCACTTCAATGGGTCTCATCAATGAAAAACAGGTTGGGGAGGCACTTCAAAAGCAGAAGGTTCTTAATAAGAAGCTCGGAGAGACACTGGTTGAGATGGGATGTATAAACGAAGAAAACCTTATCATGGCTTTAAGCCATCAGCTCGATATCCCAAGGATAAAACCAGACCCGCTTCTTATAGAGGCATCGCTGTTAAACAGTTTTAATAGGAAGTTCCTCGAAACAAACTACTTCATCCCTGTTTTTAACGATGAGAACAATGTTACTATTGCGATGGCTGACCCGCTTGATGAAAATTTAATAATCAGCATTAAGTCTACAATCAAAGATAATGTCATAGTAGGAATAGCTTCAAAAGAAGAGATCCTTTTTGCCATAAAGAATGTCTATGAGAAAGTACATCTTAAAGACTTGGGCTCTTTTAACGGCAGTGAATCATCATCTTTAAGCAAGAGCCAGCTTACAATAGGTAATGTGGATTTGAGCAGGGGAGATGATAAAATAGTTTCAGTCGTAAATTATATAATATCCAATGGAGTAAAAGAGGGTGCAAGCGATATTCACATTGAGCCCCAGCAGAACAGGTTAAGAATAAGATACAGGATTGACGGTGTAATGGTACATAAAACAGATTTGCCTTCCAGCATTGCTCCCAACGTGGCTTCAAGAATAAAAGCCGTATGCCAGCTTGATATCTCTGAAAAAAGGCGGCACCAGGATGGGAAGATATATGCAAACGTAATGGGTAAAGAGATAGACCTCAGGGTTTCAACTTACGCTTCAGTCTATGGCGAAACCATTGTCATCAGGATACTCCACAGGCAGTCGTCATTAATTGATATAGAGAGCCTGGGGCTTTCGCCTATCAATCTCTCAAGGTTCAGGAAGATTGTCGATTCTCCTACAGGTGTTATTCTTGCAACAGGGCCTACAGGTTCGGGTAAGACGACAAGTCTTTATGCTGTTCTCTGCTATCTGAACAAAAAAAATTACTCTATCATCACTGTTGAAGACCCTGTTGAGTATATGATTGATGGGGTTGTTCAGGGAAAACTGGATCCAAAACTCGGTATGAGCTATATGGATTTCTTAAAATCCATGATGAGGCAGGACCCGGATGTGCTGATGGTTGGCGAGGTGCGCGATAAAGTGGCTGCCGAGGCAACTATCCAGGCAGCGCTGACAGGACATAAGGTCCTCTCGTCCTTCCATACCGATGACAGTACAAGCGCACTGCTGAGGCTCATGGATATGGGTATTGAGACATTTCTTATTTCATCAACAATAGTGTCAGTTATGTCCCAGCGCCTTGTAAGAACAATATGCGGATACTGCAAGGTGGAAGATACCGATCTGGATCCTGAAGTGCTGGCTTCCTTCCACATATCACCCGATGATGCACAGAATCATAAATTTTACAAAGGAAAAGGTTGCGATAAATGCAATCATACCGGATTCAAGGGAAGGACTGCCATCCATGAACTTCTTGTTTTGAATGACTCGATTAGAGATGCGATTCTTCAAAGAATGCCTTCATCTGAAATCAGGCATATTGCAAGGCAGGCGGCGGAACTCATTTCACTGAGGGAAGATGGGATTTACAAATCGCTTAAAGGTATTACGACCCTTAAAGAAATTAACAGGGTAGTTTTCCAGATGGAGTCTGATAAGTATAAAGCACGCACGCTGGATCAGCTCATCGAAGTTTGCAACAGTGAATATGTTGAGACATACGGAGTGAATAAGAATATTCCAGCAGCAAATATCAGCAAACCGGTTTCAATCTCATCTGAAGCTCAGGCAGGAAAAAATAAGACAGAGCCTATTACATCTGTTCCGGCAGACGTATCAGCTCCGGCATATGCATCAGTTCCTGATGGAACAGGCATGGAAGTTTTCAGGCTCAGAATTAAAACTTCTGCTGTTGAAGATGAGTTTGATTTATTTAAAGACCTCTATGACAACTACATAGACAACCGCAGGTTTTGCGGTCTTCCTGATTCTGCAATAGAGGCGGGTGATTTTATCGAAGTCCTTGTATTCTATATTATGCGTTTGAAATTACGCTATTCAGCCAAGTACGTTGAAGTAGTGATAACACGCGACAAAGGGCATGTTGATCTTTACCTTGAAACATTTGCCCGCAGGCCTGTTATCGTGAAGGACAGGGATGTCGAGGAAAAGATTAATATCACATATTCAAAAATGACAGAACGTGTGGATTTCGATGAGTTTTTAAAAATATGCCATAAGCAGACGACGCCACCTTTAAGCCTTTCAGCTTAACCTCTGTACTTGTTAGTGATTGGTATCCTTCTTCCAGAACCGAAAGCCTTTGTTGTTATCCTTATGCCCGGAGGGGCCTGCTGTCTCTTGTATTCATTCCCGTCTATCCTCTGTATCATATCGCGTGCGGTTTTTTCATCAATCCCCCGGCGTACTATCTCTTCAAGGCTGTTGTCCTCTTCAATATAAAGATGAAGTATCTGATCCAGGATTTCGTACTCGGGAAGAGAATCCGTGTCTTTCTGATTTGGCCGAAGCTCTGCTGAAGGTGGTTTTGTGATGCACCTTTCAGGGATGAGCGATTTTCCTGCAACTGAGTTCCTGTACCTTGCAAGTTCATATACCCATGTTTTCGGGACATCGGATATTACGGCAAGGCCACCTGCCATGTCACCGTAAAGTGTCGCATAGCCGACGCTCAGCTCAGACTTGTTCCCTGTTGTGAGCAGCAGGTATCCGAATTTATTGGAAAGAGCCATCAGTATGTTTCCTCTTATCCTTGCCTGGATGTTTTCTTCAGCTACATCCCATTTGCGTCCCTTGAAAAGCGGGGAAAGTATCTCTGTGTATTCATCAAAGACAGACTGTATTGGAACCACCTCGAATCTTATGGAGAGGTTCTTTGCAAGATGGCGCGCATCTTCAATGCTGTGTGATGAGGATATGGAAGTCGGCATTGCGATCCCAATGACATTTTCTTTGCCAAGTGCGTCAACGGCAATAGTCGCTACAAGCGAAGAATCTATCCCGCCGCTCAATCCCAGGATTACCTGTTTGAAACCGTTTTTTCTGAGATAATCGCTTACTCCCAGGACCAGTGCTTTGTAGATTTCCTCAGCGCGGCTGATCTTGTTTCCAGATGCCTTCTCTGCCTTGCTGTTCACTCTGATTCTCTTCTTCTGTTTTGCTGAAGAAATTTTCCCGTCAATATTTACTATCGTTACTTTATGCTCATCGGGAGTCATGAGTTCTTCCCTTCCCCTCGGGTCCTGGAGCCTCATCCTTTTTATGTCATCAAGGTTTATGTCAGACATTATAAGGTCTTCCTCAAAAAGCTTTCCTCTCCTGAGGATTTCCCCTTTGCAGTTTATGATCATGCTTCGCCCGTCAAATACAAGGTCGTCCTGTCCCCCTACAAGATTGTTGAACACAAGGGCGACAATGTTGTCAGTGCATCGTGTCTTAAGCATTTCCTCCCTGAACGCAGGTTTGCCGACATGATAAGGGGAAGCCGATATGTTGATTATAAGCTCGGCTCCGGAACTTGCCTGGTTTTCAGTCGGGTATCCGGGAATCCATATATCTTCACAGATGTTGACGCCGAAGGTCATGTTCTTTCCTTTAAAAAGCAGGCTTTCCTTTCCGCTCCTGAAATATCTTTTTTCATCAAAGACACTGTAATTAGGAAGGTGTATCTTGTTCTGGATGCCGACTATCTTTCCGTTCTGTATGACTGCAGCGGAGTTGAAAATGTCATTTTCCTCGTTAACGAATCCGGCAATGACTATGATCCCTTTTGAGGCATTACATATTTTATCAAGCATCTGGATATTGTCCTGAATGAACTTTCTCTTGAGCAGAAGGTCTTTGGGAGGGTAGCCTGTGATTGCAAGCTCGGGGAATGTCAGAATATCAATAGATAAGTCCTTGGCCTTTTTTATGATTTCCGTCATCTTAGACGTATTCCCGGCAAGGTCCCCTACAGTTGTATTTATCTGCGCTGCACCGACACGTATCATCCGCATATTTTAAGCCTTATAAGTTAGCCTGATGTTACCAATAGTTTAATGATTAAAATATGCTACAATCCGTTATGCTTTCTTGTCAAATTAAAAGAACTCGGTTATTAATTGAAAATCTAATACATGAAAAGCAGAGATAGGGAGAAATTAACTTGATACCCGGCATTGAAAGCCTCATTAAAAAAATATCAGAGGGGAAAGCCAATCCTCTGATATTGATTGGGGGAGACGACAGAGGATTGAAGAAGGAGGCTTTTAAGATTATTTGCGATGCCTTGCTGAAGGATGGCTCCCCTGATACAAACCTTGAATCTTACGGAGAAAATCATCCTGCTGTCCCGGATATAATCTCAAACATCATGACACGCCCTTTTTTCCCGGGGAACAAGATATTAGCCCTCATTGACTGGGACATGAAGAATATTGAGGAGAGGCATCTCAAAATGTTTTCCAGCTCTATTGAAACGGGAATTCCTGAAGGGAATTTTCTTATAGTGATACCGGAAGATGTTCCGGACAAAAGAACAACTTTTTATAAGCAGATTAAGAAGAGCTGGGAACTGCTCGAATTTGCAAAGGAAACCAAGATCAGTGATTCCGAACTTCCCCAGATACTTAACGGATATTTTTCAGAAAAGGGATTTTCAATAAACAGTGATGCCTTAAGGCAGCTTATCATCAAAAGCGATTTTGATTATTACAAGACAAGGATAGAGGCAGATAAGCTGATGCTCACTCTTTCTTCCGGAAAGGGGGTAAGAGTAACCTTAGCTGATGTAGAGCGCATAGTTACTTCCAACAAAAGTACCGTGGTTTTTGAACTTTTAGATTCCATAGGTAGAAAAGAGGCAGGACGCTCTGTCGAGCTTTTCAGGGCGCTCGTAAGAAGCGGCGAAGAAGAAATGCAAATCGTTTATATGATTTCAAGGAGGTTCCATTCATTTCTGCAGTTCTATGATTTCATGGAAAAAATGGAATTCAGAAAACCCAAAGGGAATATAAACTACGATATGTTTATGAAAAGCATTCATCCTCTTATCCGTTCCTTCAATGAAAGTTATCTCTCAGGGAAGGCGAATCTCATCTCAGGGCATCCATTTTATGTTTTTAACCTCATGCTTGCGGCATTGAATTTTTCTCCCCAGTCTGCAGCTAAGGCAATCAGGGTGCTTAGAGAATGCGACGTGGAATTGAAATCTTTCGGTATGTCAAAGGGTATTATAGTGGAGAAACTTATCCTGTCATTGGTCTCATTATGATTAAGGAAATGGATTTTAGCGCCATCATAGGGCAGGACAGAGCCCTTGAACTCTTAAAAAGGGTGATAAAAAAAGACAGGCTTCCTCATGCCTTTCTTTTTGCCGGTCCCGAAGGCGTAGGTAAAAAACTTGCGGCCATTGTTTTTGCAAAGGCGCTAAACTGCATTGATAGAAAAGGGGCAGATCCGTGCTGCTCGTGCAGCAGTTGCGTTAAACTTGGAACTCCACATTTCTTTCACCCTGACATCAAGGTATTCAAGGATATCAATGACCCCATCTATTTAAGACGGGGTTCAGTGATGGAGGTTCTTTTTGGCGGAAGTCTTATCCCTCGCGAAGATTCAGAAGAAGAATATTTAAATGCTCTCAGAATTCTTGAAGAAGAGAATATCCTGTCTTTAAGGCTTTCCGAAGGGAAGGGAGGCGGGGCACTTGACGCTGTTTATCTGAACAGGGATGAAATATTCTCCTCGGACAAGGTAAAGCAGGGCTACTACATTGAGTACGAGGTAATGGCGGCGATCCAGCAGAAATTATTGAGCCGGAATCAGACAGCAAACTCTGTTTTCCGCTATCTTGTTTCAAGCTCTGCTTTATTCTACTCCAACAGCTTAAAGATCGGAGAGAGCGGTATCGGAGAGAGTGTGAGAGGGATAATAAGCGATATTTATATGAAGCCTGTAGAGAGCAGGAAAAAGGTCTTCATCATTGATAACGCACACAGGATGACCGAGGAAGCTGCGGACTGTTTTCTTAAAACACTTGAAGAGCCTCCGCCTGATTCGATCTTAATCCTTGTCACTTCGAAGCCGGCAGCTATCCTTCAGACTATAAGATCGAGATGCGAGACAGTGAGGTTTGCTCCTTTAAAGAGCGGAGAGATTAAAGAGTTTTTATCAGCATCAGCCTCTTTGCAGGAAGAGCACTCATTTTCAGCTGCAATTTTGTCTTCCGGAAGTCCTGCCAATGCGCTGTCATTTGATTACGCGAGTTATTCCGCAGTCAGGGATTTCATCGAAGCTCTGCTAAGCGGGGAAAGCAAGCTCTCGAACTTTATATGTTTCCCGCTTTTTGAACAAGGGATTCTTGATGCATCGCGGGGATATGAGATTCAAAAAATAAGAAACTTTATGGAGATATTTTTAAGGATAATCAGAGACCTTATATTTTATAAGTCAGGTATTGACGGGGAATTCTGTGTCAGCATGGATAAGATAATCCATAGTAAAGCTTTTGGGGAGCTGTCAGTCGGCACTCTTGATAAACTTTTTTTCCACGGATGCGATGCATTAGAGCGGCTTCAATCAAACGAAAATCAGGAACTCCTCCTTGAAAACTTCCTTCTTGATGTGACAGCGGCATTATAAAAAAAGGGAAACATCGATATGTTTACAATGTTTCCCCTCTTTATATTAAATCTAATACTAACAAGATGACTTACATTTGCAGGTAATAGAAGCTGACTTTGCGATCTTTCTGATCTTCACTTAATATCACCTCCTCCCATAAATTCAAATGCACTTTTCGGATGCTGCATTCGAATAAGTTTTTAAAATGGAGCCGAATGGCCTTATTGTTATTCCGCATTATAAAAAAATCAAGGGAAAATTCTTTTCCCACTTATTTTTTTATTCCATACGCAAAGCATTTCACACTGTCTGGTGCATTCATGGAACTCTCAAGCATTGCCCTGAACCTGCATCCTCCGCGGCACTCGGCAATATATTCGCAATTTCCGCATTCAAGCTCGCTGAATCTCTGTTTCTCTATCCTGCCCCAGCAATCAGAAAGGCTGTCAGCATTGATATTGCCGGCAGGCTTGTCTGCGAAGAATCCGCATTTGCATACGCTGCCGTCAGGTGTTATCGCACATAGGTGGGCTCCGCAGGCATATTCCCCTGTAGACTGGTAAAGCCCTCCTCCATATCCGTATCTTAGATATAATGAAGCTTCTTTGGATGGCAAGAAGATATCACCTCCTCCTCCCGCCGCAAAACCCGTTCCTGCAGGCACATCGACAGCCCACTCTTTTACCCCCATATCTTTAAGCATAGCTTCCAAAGGTTCGAAATCATTGGCGTTCATCTTTGTTATCATCGTTGCCGCAGAGACGTCTATTCCCATTTCAATAAGAATTTTCGCAGCCTTAACTGCTTTCTTAAAGTTACCTTTTCCCCTTAGATGGTCATGTGCTTCTTCAAGTCCGTCGAGACTTATCTGCACCTCCTGGAAATTGAGATTCCTGGCTTTCTCTTCATTGATAATAGTCCCGTTAGTAAGAAGTATAGCTCTGAAGGCGCGCCCTTTTATCTCTTCATTGATAATGGCAAAATCGCGGTGAAGCATAGGCTCTCCGCCGGAGACTATCATCCGGAGTCCCTGCAATTCTTCAAACTGTGTGAAGACATCCTTTATATTTTGAATCGTAAGCTCTTTCCCTTTCGGCTCTCCAAGATAACAATGGCGGCAGGCAAGGTTACACCTGTCCGTTATCTGAAGCTCAAGGTATCTCAATGACGGGACAGGGGACTTTCTGACCGGCGGTTTTTTTGGATTATCTATTCTGATTTCAGCTAGCTCTAAAAGCTTTTCCTCTAAGCAGTAATCCATGAACTCATTATCGAAGGAAAGAGAGGAAAGGGGGGTTATCCCATCACATTTAATAAGAAATTCGAGCGCTTCGTCGTTTATCTCGTAAAGCTCGTCATTTAATATGTTGTAGATGTACGGTTCTTCAAGGTGTTTTAGGAAAACGCCGGCTGTAAAAACAGGATATAGATTATCATTTCCCATAAAATAAAATGCCGCAGACTAAAAGCTGCGGCTCTCTGGTTTACACTTGAATTATTTTAATCTTTCATCTTCTTTACAAAGACGTGGAACTGGTCTTCTTTTTTCTCAATCTTTAAAAACTGGTTGCCCGTAGATTTGCACCATGTCGGCATATCCTTAACTATTCCCTCATCATCGGCAATCACTTCTAAGACATCTCCGATCTTCAATTCCTTTATCTTCTGTGTTGTCAAAAGAATCGGCATCGGGCAGTAAAGGCCTACCGCATCTATTACTTCATCAGGCTGCATTATTTTCTCTCCGGCATTTTATTTTTTTTCTTCATGTGTTTTAAGATATTCTTCAAGCGCTGACTTTAACGCATCTGCTGCAAGATTTGAGCAGTGCATTTTTTGAGGCGGAAGCCCATCCAGTGCCTCTGCCACAGCCTGCTTTGATATCTTCATTGCATCTTCGATTGACAGGCCCTTTACCATTTCCGTTACCATTGAGCTTGTAGCTATGGCAGCCCCGCAGCCGAAGGTCTTGAACTTTGCATCAATGACTTTTCCGTCTTTTATTTTGACGTATAATTTCATTATGTCTCCGCAGGAAGGATTGCCTACCTGGCCTACGGCATCGGCATCAACTATCTCTCCTACGTTTCGAGGGTTCATGAAATGATCCATTACCTTGTCACTGTACTTTTCCATCTGGTGCTCCTTTATAATTTACATAATTTACTTTAAATTTTGCCTTCTTTTTTTGCTTCTTCGTATAAGGGCGACATCTGTCTCAGCCTGTCAACTATAGGAGGCAGCACTTCGCAGACCTTAGCCACATCTTCTTCTTTGTTGTAAATGCCGAGGCTGAAAAGCATTGAACCCTGGGCGATCTCCGGAGGTATCCCCATCGCCGTAAGTACGTGTGAAGCTTTAAGTGCGCGTGAAGTACAGGCAGAGCCGCTTGAAGCTGCAACCCCATTCATATTAAGCAAAAGAAGAATTGATTCTCCCTCGATGTATTCCATGGAGAGATTTGCATTTCCAGGAAGTCTTTTTTCAGGATGCCCGTTCAAATAACAGTGAGGTATTTTGGTTGTAAGCCCTTTTATCAGGCTGTCCCTCAAGGCGCATAATTTCTGGTTTCGTTTTTCCATTTCCTTAATGGCTATTTCACAGGCTTTTCCCATGCCGGCAATACCGGGTACATTTTCTGTTCCGGCGCGTCTTCCGTTTTCCTGTATACCGCCGTCAAGGATAGGCATTATCCTTGCACCTTTTCTTATATAAATCGCAGCCACACCCTTGGGGCCATAGAACTGCTGTGCTGACAGGCTTAGAAAATCAACCCCAAGTTCTTTGACATTAACCGGTATTATTCCGGCAGTCTGAATGGCGTCTGTGTGAAGAAAAACGCCTTTCTCTTTTGTTATGGCTGCGATCTCTTTTATTGGCTCGATTGTGCCTATCTCATTTGATGCATGAGTCACTGACACTAAGATCGTATCCTGCCTGATTGCAGATTTTACATCATCAGGGTTTACAAGTCCGTAACGGTCAACAGGCACATAAGTTATCTCAAAACCCTGCTTTTCAAGGGTCTTTAAGGGATGCATCACCGAGTGATGCTCTATCTCGGTGCTTATGAGATGTTTACCTTTTTTCTGAAGGGCGGCGGCAACTCCTTTTATAGCCATGTTGTTGCTTTCAGTCCCGGTGGCAGTAAAGTATATTTCTACGGACTCCGCGCCTATCATCTCGGCCACTTTCGCCCTTGCCCCATCTACTGCATTTTTCGGTGCATCGCCGAATGCGTGAAGGCTTTGCGGATTGCCGAACTCTTCTTTCATATATGGGAGCATTACTTCAATTACCTCGGGCAAAACCGGGGTGGTTGATGCGTAATCCATATAAATTCTTTCAGCCATTTTAATCTCGTTCTCCAGTATATATTTAGATATAAAGCTGGTTTTTAGCCTCTTTCATCATCTTCAATATTGTAGGAAGCCCCATGATCTCATCAACTTTTTTTGAAACTTCCTCTTTGTTGAGTCCCATGAATTCAACATTCGCACTGCATGCTACGAATTTGAGGTTCCCCAGAGGTTTTACGGTGTTTATCATATCTTCCATGCTCATGGGGTTCATTTTCTTCATCCTTCCATAGACCTCGTCTTTTTCAGGCCCCATGTCATTTGAAAGCTCTTTCTCATCCATTGTCCCTTTTACAAACTTTCTTAAGGCATCGAAGAAGAGCACAACATAGACCTCATCGCCTAAAGCTGCCGATGTTACGGCTATCGTTACAGTCTGATAAAGACGGTCGTAACTCCCGCCATGCGAGATAATGAAGAATTTGTCCTTAGCCATCTTTGTCTATTAAACAGCTACGACTTCTTCAATCTCAGGTACTTCTTCCTTTATCATCCTCTCTACACCCATCTTGAGAGTCATCTGCGCGCCCGGGCAGCCGTGGCATGCTCCGGTGAGCTTTACTTTTACCTTGTTGTCCTCAATGCCCACAAGCTCTATATCTCCGCCATCCATCTGAAGACGGGGTCTGATTTTTTCTATTACTGCTTTTACTCTTTCCAACATGATATTCCTCCGGTTTAATAAAATATACGCCCTGTTCAGCGCTAATGTTCTACATTTCTGACATTATATTAAGGTCATATTCCTCTTCAAGGAGGCGTATATGCTCTTTTGAGTGATGTATAAGGTGTTCAAACATCTTTTTAGCCCCTGCATCGTTAACAACGCTCTCCGCTTTGGTATAATAATCCAATGTTTCTTTTTCCCTCTTAATTGCTATCCTTATGGCATCAACTGCTTTTACATGTTCATCTATTATAGACATATTTTTCTTGCTCCTTCTTTAATCTTTATTAATTCCCTAAGTATATTGCAAGTATTATGCCCGGATATAACAGTAATGCTTTTCAATCCAATAGGTTGAACCGCTTTTATTATAATTGTTAAGCCAGAAAGTCAAGCCACACTTTAGGGGATAAAAAATTCCACAGATATTGTCCTTTCTATTGATTTCACTATATAATCCTATCTATGAAAAAAATCGGATATTTTAAGTTCTTTTTTTTGGTCATTATTGCTTTTCTTTACTCTGGTTTTATCTTCCCCGCCTATTCTGCTGAAGTTGTAGAGCTCTCCGGGAAGTGGAAGCTCATTGAAAGTAAAAATGAAAAAATGCCGGAAGATGCCAATATCTGGAAAGAGGTTGATGTGCCCGGTTATATCACCGGCAATGAGTATCAATTCGCATGGTTTAAAAAGGATTTCACCATATCTCACACAAATATTCCGGGGGAAAGGGTTTTTATAAAATGTGAGGGTGTTCGATGGAAGTCAGATGTTTTTATAAACGACAAGCTGGCTGGCTCTCATACTGGCGGGTTCGAAGGATTCGAGTTTGACATAACAGATTCAATTAAATGGGGGGAGCTTAATACTTGCCTTGTAAAGGTTGGCAACTTTAGTTCAATTTGTGATGTAAAGACACGCAGGCTTCTTTATCCTCCTGCCTGGCACAGGGATGCAAAACTTCATGGTATTTGGGGTGATGTAAATATTCTAATACGCCCATCTGTGTTTTCAAAGAATGTCTCGGTTTTTACCAGTGTGAAAAAGAAAACAATCTCTGCAGCGGTCGAGGTTGTAAACAAATCAGGAAAGAATATTGATGTAAATTTGCTTTTCAGGGTGATGGATGGTGCTGATGAAAAAATGAGTTTCAAAAGTCCGCCTGTTACTTTTATGCCCGGGGAACAAAAATTGTTAAGAGGGGCAGGTACATGGGATGCTCTAAGGCTCTGGTGGCCCCATGACCCATACCTATACAAGCTTCAAACTATCATTGAAATTGATGGGAAAGAGTATGATAAAACTGATACGGTTTTCGGTTTCAGGGAATTCAGCATAGATGGGAACCAGTTTTCATTTAACGGCAAAAGGATACATCTGCATGGCGCCTGCTTTCATATTGCCGATGTTTATGATCACCTTGAGCCTCAGTCTTCTCAACGTACGTTCAATCTTTTAAAATATGCGAATGTGAATTGCGTGAGGCTTATGGATCAGCCCTGGCCTCAACACTGGTATGAGACGGCAGATAAAATGGGAATCCTTGTTATCGCCGACACAGCTATAACCCCTGACGCATCTCAAATGATTACTGATGAACGTTATTGGAATAATGCCAGAGAACATGTCCGCTCTCTTGTTAAAGATAAGATCAACCATCCATCCATTATTATATGGGATATTACAAGCGAGATAGACAGCTTGCTTTTAAATAATAAAATGGAAAGAAGCGAGCTTGAGTCAAGGGTTATCGCACTTAAACATGAAGCAAAAATTATTGATCCCTTAAGGCCTGTTATGAATGAAGGTGCGCAGACATTTGGAGACGGAGACATTGAAAACATCCATTATCCGCGGGAATATGTTTATGACCTCAATATGGGGGGAAGCCATTATCAGTATCCCAATATATCTTACTGGTTCGTGCAGAATAAAGGCGGTAGTCTAAGAAAAGACCCGACAAAGCCCTACTTTATAGGAGAGACACTCTGGGAACCATCGCGGACCCCGGATGGTGACAGTATTTTTGTGGGAGACGAGGGGTATAAGGATTTTATTCGGTATAAAACGATTGCCAAGGCAAAAGCATGGCTTATGCAGTTAAAGGCATATCGCTATAACGAGATACCGGCTGTAACACCCTGGAACTTGTTCGAGACAAAACCCTGGGGGAATGGCTGGTCTGAAAAGCATATACCATCTAAGAATGAGCTTGTGGAAGCGTGCAGGACAGCATTCTCGCCGATTGCTGCTTTTGTGAAGGAATATGGCAGCAGGTTTTTTGCGGGGAGTGATTTTTCAAGGGAGGTGACAATATTTAATGATACCCTTGAAGATAAAGAATTTGCGATAAACTCTGAACTGGAGCTTGATGGTAAAAAAATCTGGTCATCGAAAAGAAAATCTTTTATCGAGGCAGGAGGGAAGGATTTTATACTATTGGCAGCAAGGCTTCCTGAGGTTAAAGAGCGGACAAAATTAAAGCTGTTAATAAATGTTTCAGACAAAAAGGGAGAAGTCCTTTTTAGCGATTCCTATGATTATTCTATCCTGCCGGTACTTTCTCTTAAAAATGTCATCAGCGGCAAGGTTGCTGTTTACGATCCTTACAACTCTCTTTCTTTCCTGAGAGGTGCTGATTTTAAGAGCCTTGACCAGCCGGGCGCCAATATCGATGATGATATAAAACTTATCATTGCCGGAGAAAAGGCATTCTCGCCAGGATTAAAAAACCAGCCCCAGATGCCTAATAATATAATTGATTTTGTCCGGCGTGGAGGGAGTGCAATAGTCATGAAACAGGATTCATTGCCGCAGGGGCTGTTTCCGCTTTCTATTACCGGCCATTCACCTACGATCTGTTATATCAGGGCTCCTGGACATCCTGTTTTTAATGAAATGGAAGAAGGAGATTTTTCATTCTGGGGGAAAAATAATATTGTTGCCACTAATTGTTTTTCAAAACCAGAGAAGGCTGGGGCAAGAGCGCTCATTGATTCTGGGGGTGAAGGAGGACTCCTTTATTCACCGCTTGTTGAGGTATTTATAGGAAAAGGGAAAATCCTTTTCTGCCAGATGAACATTGCTCTAAAGATTAATGATGAACCGGCTGCAGGTATGATATTTACGAATATGGTGAAGTATTGTCTGGAAGAAAAAAAGAATGACATTGGAGAAGTCCGGGGCGTTCTGCTTTCCGGCAATGATGATTTCAAGGGAAGGCTTGAATCTGTGGGCTTTCCGATTGATGACTGCCGCAAAAAAGAAATTTCAAAGGAGAAGGGGTTCGCATATAAGAGGATATTCATCTTTAATGATTTTGATGCCGCTGCCGCAAATCGTTTTAGGGAAATAAAACCAATGATTGAAGCTGGCGACGCTCTCTATCTCCATGGGCTTACACCGCAAGGCTTTAAGCTGGCTCAAGATATGTTCCTTGCGGGATTTGAAATGGCAAAGCCTAAACGCAATCCTCCATTTTTAAAAAATAATGTCTTAAAAAATAATGCTCCGCTTACATGGGGGATGAGCAATCAGGAGCTTTACTGGATTGACGACAAGCCGGCCCCTGGGTTGGCTCCTTCTCCTCTTAGAGGGAACATTATCGAAAATCAGATTTACAGTGAAGCGCGAGATTCAGCCATTATGACACCTTCAGGGCTTCTTGAGATCCCTTTAGGAAAAGGGAAGATCGTTATTGACCAGCTTACATGGGATAGGCTTCCGCAAAATTCCCCTGCATGGCGCAATGCAAAGAGATATCTGTCTGTATTGTTTACGAACCTTGCTCCTTCTTTTTAGAAAAAAGTATATAGTTGTGCCCCCACCGTGTTTTTACTTTTAATGTTTCCTCGTAATTATTGTCATTCTTTATCAGATTGAATAGCTCCCGTGTGGAAGGGGAGTCTCCGGCGTCTATCAATGTCACATAATCAGGATTATATTTTTTAAAGCTCCAGAGATAGTCTCTTTCGCGGATATGAGGAATCACTTCCGGCGATACCAGTCCGAGCAAGTCTATTGTTTTTAAGTCAGTGTAATAACCGATCATCCCGACTTCGTATGCAAGTATGGTAGCATCCGGATTGATGTTTCTCTTTATTATCTCCTGAGACATCCTGTATCGCACATCATTAAACGAGATTGTATTTCCTTGCAGGAATCTGTGCCTTCCGGTTTTGTAACCAACATAGCAAATCTGGGAAACTGAAATTATGGCTAAAATTATGGCAATCTTGCCAAACGGTTTATTGCCGCTGTTAGCCAGAAATATTATTCCCTGTGAAGCAGATATGAAGAATAAAAAAAGAAGCGGCATATAATACCATGGAAAATCGGGCAGCCCTGCAAAGGTGTATGCCAGATAATAACTTGCTCCCCAGCATGAGATGAGAAGAAATTTTTCTGATTTCTTTTTGAAAAAATAAAATATCCCGGCTAAAGCAAACAAACTCAATAAAGCCAAGACAATATAACTTCCTACGGTATCCTTAATCTCAGGTATTATATGGATCAAATTAAACCTTCCTGAAATCGCTTTTTCGTGCAACCGCTTTGCGTAGAAACTATTGGGGAGCAGGGAATCAAATGTATAGAGTGAGAAAAATACCCAGGGAGAAAGAATAGCAGAGAAAATCATGAGAGGTTTTAAAGGTATTTCTCTTTTTTTGATAAGATGATAGATAAAAATCATGGCTGGAATAAGTAGCCCGTCAATCCTTGTCATTACCAAAAGCCCGCATGATAATGCACAAAGGCAAAGCAAATTTCGAAAGTAAAAATAAAAACCTGCGAGAATCAGCGTTATGTAAAGCTGGGTTTCAAGCCCTGCGGAATAGCTTATAACAGCTGGATTAATGGCATATAAAAAAGTAGCTATTGCTCCCGTAGATGGTGAGGATAGTTCCATGCAGATTAAAAAGATTAAAATCCCTGAAACACCTCTTGCTGCAATACTTATCAAGACACTGCTTTGAGGAATGTCAAAATTGAAGCGGTTAAATGTGCTTAAAAGGATTGTGTAGAGGAAGCTTGTTGAGCCGTATACCGGGCTCTCTCCTTTGTTCCATACAAAACCATCCCCTCCAGCAATGTGTCCTGCATATCTGTAGGTGATGAATGCATCATCAATCCCTGTCTCGCCCCATTGATAGAAAGCTCCTGTAATGACAGTTAATATGAAAATGCAGGTGCATATTGTTAATAGTGAGCGGTTTTTCATTTCCTGGGATTGAGCACGGCAAAAATCATATGTCCCTTGCCGTTGCAGAACAGAACGTCGAGGTAGTTGAATATTCTCAGAAACCAGCGGACGGGAGGAATATATCTCCAGAATTTATACCAGTGCCTTAAATAGTAGAGCTGGTATCCTATGCGTGAAAAAGTTGCTCCGAATCTTTCAAGATAAGATATCTCGAAGTAGTTTTTTGTGAGAGCTCTGAACTCATTCCTTGTATAGCCACGCCTTACGTGTCCCCAGTCTTTTTCAGCATTTCCCCAATTTGTTTTTTTGGGTATCTCAATCAGCAGAAAGTCATCTTCACTGCACGGTGTTGTTATAAAAACCCTGCCTCTTTTTTTTAGAACCCTTAGAATTTCTTTTAAAAAAAGGGCATCGTCCTTTATATGTTCTATGACATCCAGGGCAACTACATGATCAAAGCTGTTATCCTTAAATGGCAGTTTCTCACCGAAGCATCTGATAAAAGGGCTGACAGGAGAAAAATCTTTGTCACAGTTGATAATTTTGCCTTTAAAGCCTTTAATTGAAGAAAAATAATTAAAATCTCCGCAACCTATGTTGAGAGCCATTCCGTCAGACGGGAGCTTTCTCCTGAGAGCCATTAATTTCCGCTCTTTAGCAAGCATTGAAAAATATTAGCACAAATCTTTTTGACAGGACATTATTTTTTTGATATTAAACAACGCTTCTAAAAAGTTGAGGGCCGTTAGCTCAGGTGGTAGAGCATCTGCCTTTTAAGCAGATGGTCGCTGGTTCGAGTCCAGCACGGCTCAAAGAGTTTTTTATGTTTTTCCCAAAGTGCAGTAGAGGTCCCCATCGTCTAGAGGCCTAGGACACTGGCCTTTCACGCCGGCAACCGGGGTTCGAATCCCCGTGGGGACGTTGTTTCTTTTCAGTGAGTGAGGCTTTTATCTTAGGCAGCCTCACTTCTCTGTGATTACCATATAGACCCATTTGAACATGATCAGCGAGTGCATCTCCCAAAATCCACTATAGTTTGTTTCCGCTATTGCTATCTATATTTTTGAGTTATGTTCCCGTTTTTTTTTGCTTTTTTGAAAATATTTTAATAAAGAAAATCGTGTAATGAAAAAAATAATCAGATTTAATCTTATAGTTTTGTTAATTGTCATTGCTTTCAGCATTGTCTGTAACAGGAACACTGAAAATGTGCAGAGCGTAATTTTTATTACAATTGACACTCTGCGTGCTGATCACCTCCCATTCTATGGGTATCCTCGGAAAACAGCGCCTTTTCTTTCTGAACTCAAAGAAAAGGGAATTTTGTTTAAGAAGTGTTATGCCCCGACTTCCCAGACATCTCCATCGCATGCGTCGATGTTTACATCTCTTTTTCCTTTGCAACACGGGATTAGCAGTAACGGTGAGCTTCTTAAAAGAGATATGGTTACAATTAGTGATATTTTTAAACAAAATAAATTTTTAACCAGTGCTTTCATAAGTGTTAGATTTCTTGATGCCTTAAAACAGGGTTTCCAGTATTTTGATTTCTATGAAGAAAAAAGAGGAAGTGTAAGAAAGGGGAAAGAAACGACAGATTCTGCCATACAATGGTTGCAAAAGCGGGAACAGGACGACAAATTTTTTATGTGGGTGCATCTCTTTGATGTACATCAATACTTCTTTGACTCTGAATATTCTTTATATTCAGATTACAGAGAAATCGT
Source organism: Candidatus Schekmanbacteria bacterium (assembly GCA_016219965.1). Taxonomy (NCBI): domain Bacteria; phylum Candidatus Schekmaniibacteriota; species Candidatus Schekmanbacteria bacterium. The sequence goes on along the minus strand of JACRJM010000007.1, from coordinate 362,868 downwards.
GGAAAAGGAGTCTTCTATCTCAAATGATGAACTGAAAAAATTCCTTTCAGTAAAATATGGGACTGTCTTCCATCCAAAAACTTTTGAACATAATATTGAATACGATGCAAGGATAAGATTTGTTGATCAACAGATTAAAAGATTATTTGATACGGTTAACGCACAGAAATTCAAAGGGAATATCCTCTGGGTGATTACAGCGGATCACGGTGAAGGTCTTGGAAGTCATAATTACCGTCATCATGACAAATATCTTTATAATGAACAGGTTCAAGTGCCGCTTCTATTTTATTTTTCAAATGAAAATTTTAAAGGACAGGTAATAAACAAAATGGTCCGTCATATTGACCTTCTGCCTACAATAATGGATTTTGCAGGTATTCCTTTAGATAAAGTTTTACCAAAGATAGAAGGGCATTCTTTGGTTGCCGAGTTTGGAAAAGGGAACAAGGCTTATCCAGTTAAATATTCATTTGCCCAGAGGGCACGTCCAAATCAATCTCAATTAAATGAAGGTTGGATACCTGGCGGAGTTTATTCACTTCAAAATGACAAATACAAATATATTTTTTACTCAAAAGGCAAAAATGAGTTTTACAATCTTCTTGAGGATCCTCTTGAACTTAATAATCTGATTGATAAACCTTCAAAACCCCTGGATGAAATAAAAGCTCTGCTTGATTTTGAAATAAGTAAGCTTAATAAACGTTATGGTTCTGATTCTGATCATCGCATACAGGAAGAACATATAAACGCACTGAAAACTTTAGGGTATCTATAGCTTTTCTTAGTTATGAAGCTCTCTCTTTTTTCAAGTTATTTCATTTAGCCAATTGTGCTAATATAATCAATACAATGGCAAAAAAAGAAACAACATTCTTAACCGGAAAGTGGCATCTTGTAGTATTGATTCTGTTTTTTTTGATAGTCCGCTTATGGTTTTTGCAGACGAGAATTATCCCGAGGCATACAGATGAGCTTTATATTGGAACCGTTGCGAATGAGATAGCTACTACAGGGCTTAAAATCCCTCTTTCTTATTGCCTGATAATGCCTCATGCCGGGGGAACTGTTGTTACCGAATATTTAACAGCCTTTTTTTTCTATTGTTTTAACAATTCTTATCTGACTTTAAAATTAGTCGCATTCTCTTTCTCATTTGTAAGTTTCATTTTTTTTATGTTTCTTCTGGAAAAGTATTTTGATCCAATGACCACTATTGTAGGTGGTCTTTTCTTTATTTTTCCACCGGCTTTATTTTCTCGTGCATCTCTTATGCTTCTTGGGAATCATTGCGAGTCTTTGTTTTTTTCAGCAGTTACTATATATATATATTATTCGATTTTTTATACCAACGAAGAAATATACAGTGATAAGAAGTTAGTTCTATATGCGCTGTTAGGCGCTATATGCGGATTTTCACTTTATTTTGATTATATATTTATTTCGGTTCTGTTGACATTCTTTATTGTCTGGTTTGCCGTTGATAGAAGATTCTTTAGTACAAAATATTTTTGCTATTTTTTTATTTCTTTTGTTATAGGTTTCACCCCTGCCATATATTACAATTTAGTAAACAACTTTAGCGGGACTTCCTTCTTGAGAGGAGGGTATTCCGGAGAGCAGGGAGCACTACATGGTCTGAGCGAAAAAATCGGAAAATATTTATTCAATAATATTCCTGCGCTTTTTGATTACAGATATAATGTAGATGCGTTCGGGATATTTTTGATTAGGAAGATATGTCTGGTGTTGCTTGTAGTTTCATTTTTATTTGTCTGCAGCAGGATTTTATTTGAAGGTCATTTTAAAAGAGAAAGTTCTAACGTAAATAAGAGGAGTCTTTTTTTAAATAAAAGAACATTTTTCATTATTTATATAATAGTCTTCTCATGTATTTATTTTTTTAGCCCGGCATTTACCAATGCAATAAGTTATGCAAGTGAAAAAAATTATTTATCCTATTACCTGTCGTTAAGATATTTCCTCCCCTTATATCCTGCTATTTTTTTTATTCTCACTTTTTTTATAAAAGATATGCTGGTTGCAAATGAGAAATATAAGAAAATTACAGGAGGATTGTTGACAGTATTTTTTTGTGCCTCGGGTTTTACAGCTATGTATCTCACTCCTGAAATTAAATCATCAAAAGATAATTTAATTTATAGGAATGGCTATTCATATTCAATGTTTGCTGGAGAGATGTTTACGAGAGCCAGGATCGGAAGGGATAGATTTGACTTAAAAAAGCTTTTTGATATTGGCGACAATATTAACAAAGAGTTTTACAATGAATTTTTTTATGGTGCAGGATTTTCAACTAGGCATTATTTTATTGATAAAAAGCTGGATGTAATAAATGAGATTAACAATCTTGTCTCTTCTAGAGATTTTATAGAAAAATCATATTTTTATGAGGGACTAGGCTATGGGATTGGTTTGTTTAATGGGTTTGAGCCAGTAGATGACATAATTGAAACTATTTCGGATGGCAATAAAAGATTTTTTTCTATAGGCTTTGTCGACGGTCTTTCTGACAAAGGTGCTGTAAAGGATATAGTGTCTGAGGATATGATTGGAAAATTAAATGTAGAATTACATCAAGTATTCCTCCCAGTAATTGGCTTTAATATAATGTCAAATCAGGGTAGCCTTGAAAAGGTTGTAAACAAAATCGAAGCAATGAATACTGGTAATAAAAATATAATACTCAGAGGAGTTGGGTTGGGTTTATTTTATGAGAACAGAGATAACCCATCTATTATTAAAAATGTATTAGATAAAGTTCCCCCAGGATATAGCGCTGCTATTTTAGAAGGGTCTGGAATTGCGATTGCTTCATCTTTCGACGGAACAAAATATAATAATATCATATCATCATTTTCTGATGATGAAAAAAAGCATATATATAGCGGGATTGCCAGGATAGTTGTTGAGAAATGTTATTATAATTGTAACAAGATCTCAGATTTTATAAATAAAATAGATCCTGAATATCATGCTTCGTTCTATCAGGGATTTGGCTCACAAGCAGCATTTCGGTTTTCTGGTAATGAAATGGTACTGAATGCTTTTATGGATAAGATAGATCTGAAAAACAAAATGTCTTTTAAATCTGGTTTTATGGAAGAAAAAAATGAGTTAACTCATACATTGTAAGAGTCCAAAAATATTTGAACACTCTCTTCATATAAAAAGAATCCCCCAGCAGGAGCCGGGGGATTCTTCATTTAAAAACTTACGTTTCAGGTAAATCTATTTTACTTTAATCTTGTTCGATGCCTTGATATTGTTATTCTCGTTTAGCTCATCGATGGCATTGTCGCTGTCGCATAGGACTTTAATGTAATAGGTGCCTGCGGTGGCATTTACCTTCCAGTTGTATTTAACAATCCGGCTTTGTTTCTTGCTTAAGCCTTTTACAGATTTAGTTGCCAGCAATGTATCGCCATCTATTGTGCTGCTGTTATTATTAGCTGACAGATAAAACTGAACAGAAGATGCTGCTGCATTTTTCTTGCCGGCATTCTTAATCACAGTCTTTATTGTAACTGTTTTCCCATTTTTTGCCGTGTCTGGGGAGCTGACTGAAATGGCTTTAAGGTCGGGAAGGTGTATAACGCCGTTTCTCGTAACCGTGAAAGCCTTGTCTGCTATATTTATAGTACCTGCAACAGTACTTGTTGAGGTAGTAGACGCAACCGTATAAGTGATAACACCACTGCCGGTTCCGCTTTTAGATGATGTTATATTTATCCATTTAAGACTTTCCCATGCAGTCCATTCACATCCTTCAGGGGCAGTTATACTTATAGTTCCTGTGCCGCCAGAAGAAGTAAATAGCTGACTTGGCGATGACAAGGCATACGAACAAGTGTCGGAAACATGGATGTTAACGCTATCAGTGCCTGATAAGCCTTCATTATCCGTTACTGTCAGCTCAAATGTTAATGTCTCTTCAGAGCTGACTGAAGGAGCTGTAAACGAAGACTGAGAAGAGGTTGCGTCTGAGAGGGTTACTGTGGTTCCACCTGTTTGTGTCCATAAATAAGAAGCAATAGAGCCGCCGGCATCAGAAGAGTTAGTACCATCTAAGGTTACCGTAATTCCTGGAATTACAGTCTGGTCAGGTCCTGCATCTGCTGTTGGGGCATTGTTCCCTTCCCAGTTTAAATCTATATTTCCTGCCTTGCCTTTAAAGCCGTCAACAGCTATCCTGTAAACAACACTGGCATCGACTTCAAAAGTTACACAGCTTCCTTCTTCACCATTGCAATCATCACTTGACGCAACCTCAGTCAAACCATCAACGCTTGATCCTTTATAAACTGCTAATAATGTGTCAAAATCACTGCCGCTGGTGTTGAATGTTATCTCACCGGAATAAGAAGAGGTCCAATACCACCAAACTGAATTACCAACTGAGCTGCCCGCATGATTTGGCTCGCCGGATTCAGCAGTAGAGCAGCGATTATTTCCTGTGGTAGAACCTGAAATACCATCTAACAAAATAGCATCAGCAAAATTATCATTTGGAGGCGGAGGAGAAGAACTGACGAAATTCCAGTTCAAAACACCATTCCCCTGTTCCCCCTGATACCCGTCAGCAGCTATTCTGTAAACAATGCCTTCTTCGGCTGCAAAAGTGACACAGCTTTCCGGTTCACTTTCACAATCGTCATTGGAAACAACCTCGGTCAAATCATCAACGCTTGATCCGGTATAAACAGCTAATACAGTATTAAAATCACTGCCTGTTGTATTTAATGTCATATCACCGGAACAAGAAGCTTCCCAATACCACCAAAGTGAACTGCTATTATTTTCTGCGTCGTATGCTGCCCCCGCATGATTCGGTTCACCGTCTTCATTGGTGGCGCCTACATTGTTCCATGTAACAGAACCTGTTGATCCATTAATTGAATCAGCATCATCAAAATCATCATTAAAGTCTATACTCCAGTTTAAAACGATATTTCCTCTATCTCCGTCAACAGCGATTCTATAAGTAACACCTGGCTCAGCCGTAAAGTCTACGCAGCTTCCAGAAACCTCCTCATCACACTGCTCATCACTGGACGCAACCTCAGTCAAATCATCAACACTTGATCCTGTATAAACAGCCAGCACTGTATTTATATCACTGCCGGTGGTACTAAATGTCATTTCACCGGAATAAGAAGAAGTCCAATACCACCAAACGGAATGACCAGCAGAGCTGCCCGCATGATTTGGCTCACCGGATTCAGTAGTAGAGCATTCATTGCTCCCTGTAGTGGAATCTGAAATACCCTCTATCAAAATAGCATCCTCAAAATTATCATTGGGAGGAGAAGAAGAACTGGCGAAATTCCAGTTCAAAACACCATTTCCTTCTAAACCCTGATATCCGTCAATAGCGATTTTGTAAATTACACCATCTTCAACTGCAAAAGTGACACAGCTTTCTGGCTCACTCTCACAATCATCATTGGAAACAACCTCGGTCAAACCATCAACGTTTGATCCGGTATAAACAGCTAATACAGTATTAAAGTCACTGCCGCTGGTATCAAGTGTCATGTCACCGGAACAAGGAGCTTCCCAATACCACCAGACTGAACTGCTATTATTCTCTGCGTCGTATGCCGCACCGGCATGATTCGGTTCGCCGGCTTCATTGGTCGCACCTTCATTGTTCCATGTTGCAGAACCTGTTGATGCTTTAATCTGGTCTGCATCTTCAAAATTATCATTAGAGGGGTGAACATTTTCCCAATTTAAAACAATGTCTCCTGCACTGCCTTTGAACCCGTCAACAGCAATTCTGTAAACAGCATCTTTCTCGGCTGCAAAAGTAACGCAGCTTCCAGAAGCATTATCACAATCATCATTGAAACCAACTTCAGTCAAAGCATCGACACTTGATCCGGTATAAACTGTTAATAATGTATCAAAGCTGCTCCCATCAGTACTAAATGTCATATTAGTAGAAGAAGGAGCAGTCCAATACCACCAAACGGAATTTCCATTTGATTTATCCAAATGAATCGGCTCACCGGATTCAGCAGTAGAACACTGGTTATTCCCTGTGGTAGAACCTGAAATACCAGTTAACAGAATAGCATCATCAAAATTATCATTAGCCGGTGGTGACGAACTAATAAAATTCCAGTTCAAGACACCGTTTCCTTGTGCAGCCTGGTATCCGTCAACAGCTATTCTGTAAACAACACCTTCCTCGGCTGTAAAAGTAACACAGCTTACCTGCTCACTCTCACAATCATCATTGGAAACAACCTCAGTCAAATATTCGATATCTGACCCGGTATAAACAGCTAATACTGTATTAAAATCACTGCCGCTGGTATCAAGTGTCATCTCACCGGAACAGGAGGCTTCCCAATACCACCAGACTGAACTGCTATCATCTTCCGAGTCGTATGCCACACCGGCATGATTAGGTTCATCGTCTTCACTGGTAGCACCTACATTGTCCCATGTAACAGAACCTGTTGATCCATCAATTGAAAAAGCACTACTGAAATTGTCATTGCTTGCAGAATATGAAATTGAAACTAAACAAAATGAAAAAATAAGATAGAGAATAAAATGTAATCTTCTAAATTGTAAAATCATAATTCTCCCCTAAAAGAGTTGATGCTTTTCAGTCTCCCTCAATTTTTATATGCGTGCCTTCTCTGGCTACGTAGCCTTATGGCGGCTATGTTACCATAGGAGGCACGCGCTTTCATATAATCTTTACTAACACAACTGTAGTTCAGTTGTGAGTTCGTTTAATTAATATTAATATACTTTTAGTGTCAGTGTGCCGCTGTTTGCAGTTGTTGAAAGTGTATCCGTAGCCTGTACAGTGAAGGTAAATGTACCCTTTACTGTAGGAGTGCCGCTTATAACTCCGGTAGTGCTCAAGGTAAGTCCACTCGGTAGTGAGCCAGATGTTAGCGCCCATGTATATGATGCAACGCCGCCAGTTGCTTTTAGAGTGAAATAGTAAGCTTTACCTTTGGTTGCGTAATTAATACTAGTTGTTGTTACCGATAGAGGTGCCACTCCTACTGTGATGGACAGCGCCTTACTTGCAGTGTTCCCCATACCGTCTGTTACCTGAACAGTGAAGTCGAAGGTGCCAGGAGCTGTCGGGGTGCCAGTTATTCCGCCGCCGCTGGATTTAAGCGTTAATTTCAACCCATCAGGTAAAGCACCGGAAATAATTGTCCATGATACATATGGTGTGACTCCGCCAGATGCAACCACAGTAGTAGTGTATCCTTTCCCTACGGTTGCCGACGGCAGGGTTGACGTAGTAATGGAAGGAGCTTTCACTATCTTTATTGAAAGCGACTGCGTTGAAGTCAACCCGGCTGAATCTGAGACATTCAGTGTGAAACTAAATGTACCGGTTGCTGACGGAGTGCCTGAGATCGCGCCGCTCGAATCCATTATAATTCCTGTCGGAAAACTTCCGCTGGCTTTGGTCCATGTATATGGAGAAGTCCCGCCGGAAACGCCAAGTGTCTGATTGTAGGCAATACCGATTACACCGGTAGGCAGAGAAGTTGTGGTAAGTACCAGTGTAGACAATGTTGCAGTGTCTGAAGGCAAAGAATCACCGGCAGCATTGTAAGCAGTAACGCGATATGAGTAATTACCTGGACCAGGAAGCGAAGTATCAGTATATGTAGTTGCATTTGCAAGGGCTGTTCCAATAATTGCAAAGGGGTCTGAACCGTTTGCCCTCTCGACTCTGTACCCGATCTCATTTTTAGGATTACCTAATGTGCTCGCTGAAGTTGAAGGTGTTGGGTCTTTCCATGTGAGAATGATATTGGGTCCAACTGTAGCTGTTCCCTTCAGGGTGGAAGGCGAATTAGGTGAGTTAACTATGACATTAAAAGATATTGGACGCATCATGTCGTTTTCTTCGTGCCCGAGCAGATGGCAGTGCCATACGTATTCCCAGCCAAAGTTGACATAGTCATTAATAACGGTAGTCGGAAATCCTGTAATCGGGTCGATGCTTGCCCAGCTGGTAGTGAGTACTGGTCTAGTCACATCCATGGGTCGAATACTCTCGGGAACTCCGAAGGGGAGTGCAGGAGCTATCGGCCTCATGGCAACGATTATATCTTCTAAGGGATTCATCTTGACTGTTTCTTTCCATCCAAGTTCCTCAGGATCGGGAAGCCTTATAGCGCCGTCCCATCCAACGCGGTTTAGGACCTGTACGTTGAAAAGATGGAAATGAACAGCATGAGTGTCAACACCGTTATGAGTAATCTTCCATATCTGAGTCCCATCGTCTGCCGCTGGTGCAAGAGGTGTGATGGAGTCAGTAAGTGTCTCTGTAGTAGGATCTATGTAACCTAATGGGATTGTTGTCTGATTTGTTGAATTGGTAAATGGCAGTTCAACGCCCAGTGTGGCATTCATTCTCCCGTATTCCATCTCGAAAAGTTCCTGTATGGCCTTCGGCTGGAACTGGATCGTTAATGGTGTGGAAGAGCCCATTGGTGTGAAGGTCATGGAAGTGTCCTGAATCCTTGCGCAGGTTTGTCCCATTTTATCAACAACAGTTGTGTTGTAGGTTGAATTATAAGCAGCCTGCGGCACTATGATCGGGTCCTGGGACGATGCGAATACCCCCTGCGTTGAGGCTGTTGATTTAAAGGCATTTTCCAAATCGGTCATATTAAATGCAGCCGCAGGAGTTGCCGCTGCAACATTGATCTGCATGATGGTACGGGTGTTAGGACCGTAGCCTGCAAGTGTTGTAGGTGCGCCGCCTGTGTCAGTCTGGTCAGGGTCGTCAGTGTAGTAATCTATTCTCGGGTCAAATGCCGGAACAGGTGCAGGTGCGTCGTTATAAAGAATCAGTGTTTTTCCTGCAAATGCAGAAAAATCTATTATGGTATCTGCCCGCTCTGCAGGTCCCAGAAAGAGCGAGTGGTTTATTATATTAAGTACAACTATGTTTCTGCGGTTATATTCATAGTTGACAGGCTGGGCAGGTATTACCACCGGTGCTGGTAGAAAACCGCCTTCTGTCCCTATCTGGATTATATCCGGACCTGCGGTTGCTGGATCCGGTACGCCGCCATCTCTGGCATCCTTAGGCCAGAGGGCAGGTAATCCTGTTCGCGGGAAAGCTTCAACCATCTTGACTTCCGTATTGGTCCTGCCATCGGATGTGGTAACAGATGGGTCAGCTGTATATAATTGCAGGTTGAGAAAACGGTCATTGCAGGCATTGAGGATTCTAAAACGATAAGCCTGCGGCTGTAATGTTACGGTTGGATAAACTGTTCCGTTAACAACCGGGGTGTCCATGAAAGCTTCTGGCGTTAGAGACGGATTGGGTGTTCCCGGGTTTTCCGGAGGCTCAACCGGGTCAGTTCCAAAAAGAGGATTAGCTACAGGGCCATTGGTTATCATGCTAAAAACAGGCCAGAACAATGGACCATAATCCCATCTGCCCATGGCATTTGCGCCGGAAAGGTCATATGGATTCTGGTTAGGCATATAAACATGAGGGAACCAGAGACTGCCCAGACCGCCATACTTGGCTATATCCCAGGTGGGATCCTGCTCGGCAAGTTGAGCAGTGTCGGGTACGAAAGTCTTATCCTGAATTATCAGAGGAATCTGGTCTGCTGGTATTATCCCGTTTGAAACAAGATCTTGCTCAGTTGTGTCCTGTAACAGATAACCTGCAGCTTCGCCTGCATAAACATTGAGACGGGTTATTCCATAAGCATGGTCATGGTAGAACATCAATCTTGCGCTCTGCTGATTCGGATAATAGAATGTCATAGAGCCGCCTGACGGAAGAGGCATGTCCGGAACGCTTTGCGTACTTACACCAGTAGGAAGTGTAGTTGACTCTCCTGCAGGTACAGTCCACTGGTGCGGAGTTCCATCACTTATCCATGGAGTCAATCCGCCGTGCAGATGCAGAGTGGCGCGGTTTTCTGTATAATTGGTTCCATCCGGCCCCATCCCTGCTCCCATTACGGTTGTGTCAACAGGAATGAAAAGGTTTCCTGCGCTGCCTGTAGGGAGACCATTGGTGAATTTGATACGTGTCGGTCTGTCCTTCTGCGCGATTATAAGAGGTCCAAGATAGTGAGGCACGCTCACCGTTGCGTCTGTGGTATTAGTTTGCCTGTAGCCACGCAATTTTGTGGCGGGCAGGTCAGAATGCATCTGCTCAGTATACTCTACTAATTCGATTTCGTAATAATCAGATCCCGGATATGTCGTTGTATCAGGAATAGCGACAGGGATATATTGGCCGAGATTGTTTGCATTCGCTGCACCAAGCCCCGGCAACGTATCTACGAATTTCCTGATTCCGGTACCGGTTATTACATTGCCCGACCCATCGAGTGATGGGAGCGGACTATTTGCCCAGTTGGGAATAATCCCGAAATAATCCGGAGTACCTCCGGGGTCCATTGTTCCGGGGACTCCAATCTTTGCGCTCTTATTATTTTTCTTCTTCCCTTTTTTTGATTTCTTTTTCTTGTCACTTTTCTTAGTATCTGTCGTATCCTGTTTGCTCTTTTCAGCTGCTGCACGTGCCTCTGCAGCACGCTGTGCGGCAGCTTTCCTCTGTGATGCTGTTATTTTGTTTTCCATCCTCTCAATAATTTCACTGCTATCCCTGCTATCTATTTGGGTTGTTTGGGCGCAGACCCTACTCTCAATTCCCCATGAAAATGCCGTAACAAAACAGAATAAAATTAAATACCCCAACCAATTTTTCTTCATGTTGTTCTCCTTGCTTCTTAGTTGTTGGTGATCTGTTTTTCTGCTCATACTACTAAGCTTGATAATTTTATCACCCTTCATTTCTAGCTGTCTATGTTTAATTATACTGAGCTAATAAATCACTATTCTAAAAATAACTAAAGCGACCCTCTCTATTTATTAAATATTGTTTTAGAAAGAGCACACTTTTCAATAAATAAGCGTTATTGCAAGGATTATGCCAAATATAAAGTGGGAATATTAATTTACTGTAATGCATTGAAAAATATATGGTTTATCTATGTAAGGAGGAAATGAATAGAGACGATTTTTGACTTAATGACCATAAACTATGACTAATTGTGTCATCTTTTGAACATAGTGATCAATAGTAATTAAGTTATTTTCTGATATCTAATTGAAAAACAATAAGAATGTAATTTAAGGAGTAGTCAAAAATGAGACGGTTTTAGATTGATATTCTTAAAAAAGACAAAATGAGAATTCTGAAAAGCCCCCGCGCTTTTAACGCGGGGACTTTCAATATATATAATTTATAATCAGTTCTTCATCATCCCGGCTTCTTCAATTACGAAGTTGCCGTTCTTTATTGTCAGGTCTCCTTTTTCAAGCAGTCTGTCGCCTTCCTTCTTCATCATTTTTTTGTCCATTACCATCCCTCTGTACATCAAGTACTCTCCGTCTTTCATTTTCTCACTCTTATCGATCAGCATGTTGCCTTCTTCTTTCATGGAGTTTCCTTTATCCACCATCATCTGTCCGTCTTTTTTATGCATCTTCCAATCTTCTGTTTTCCCTTCTTTTTTCATCTCTCCTCTATCCATCATCATATTGCCTTCATCAATCATCATGTTGCCTCTTTGTATCAATAAATCACCTTCCTGCTTCAGCATGTCCTTATCAATTTCTATCTGGCTTGGTTTTATTTTTCCTTCTTTCATGAGAGTCCCGTTATCTACCATCATCTGGCCTTCCTTCTTGATTATCTTTCCCTTATCTATCATTATGTCGTATTGCTTGGTGTCTATCGTGTCTTGTCTCTTTGCTTCCTGTTTATCTGATTTGTTGTCTGCTTTTTTGTCTGCGCTGTATGCAATGTTAAGGCTTAAAGCCAGTGCGAGAAAAATGGTAACCAAAAAAGCAAAAGATAATGAGAATATTTTTTTCATGATAACTCCTCCTTTTGATTAATGATTGTTTGTTGATTTTTACTTAACTCCCTTATTGCAGTTGCTCCTTGTAATGACGTGCTTTTAAGGTTTTGGCTGGATTTTTTTCCAGACAAAATAAACCGGAATTCCAAGAATCACTATGATAAGTCCGGGCCATGTGTAAGCTGGTTTGTAGATAAGAAGAACAACCGAGAGAACGGATGCCATTATGATGTAAAGCGCCGGTATTATAGGATATCCCAAAGCCCTGTAAGGACGCTCGGCATCAGGTTTTGTTCTTCGCAGGATGAAAACCCCTGCTATCGTGAGGATATAAAATAAGAGTACAGCGAAAACAACATAATCAAGGAGGTCTCCGTAAGTCCCTGAGAGACAGAGCAGGCTTGCCCATATCCCCTGCGCCAGCAATGCCCATCCCGGGACAGAATGGACATTCAACTCCCCTGTGCGTTTAAAAAACACCCCGTCGAGAGCCATGGCATAATATACTCGTGCCCCTGAGAGGATAAGCCCGTTGTTGCATCCAAATGTTGATATTATTATAAACCCTGCCATTACAGCACCTGCGCCCTCGCCGAAGCTAAGCGATGCTGCGGCAGTCGCGACACGATCTGATGTTGCAAACTGTATGCCCCGTCCCGCGATATCTGCTCCTTCGGGAGTTCCGGCTAACGGCAAGATTGATATGTATGCCACATTGGCAAGAATATAAATGATAGTCACTATCCCTGTGCCCAATGCAAGGCTTAAGGGAATGTTCCTTTTAGGATTTTTTACCTCGCCGGCTGTGAATGTTATGTTGTTCCATGCATCGCTTGCAAAGATAGAGCCGACCATGGCTGTTCCCATGGCAACTAAGATTTTCCATCCTCCGATACTTTCGACTGAGATGATCTTTCCCTTTTCAATATGGGTCCACGACGCATTCCAGAGATTGGAGAGGTTTGCCGAGAGAGCAGACGGATTCCTGCCGATGCTGATGCCGAGAAAAATAAGCCCGAAGAGCGCAGCAAGCTTGGTTATCGTAAAAATGTTCTGAACAGTTTTTCCTCCCTTCAATCCCCTCATGTTAATGTATGTGAGAATTGCTATGTTAATTATTGCCAGCACCTGTTCAATGGAAATGGTGAATCCGGACATTGAAAATATAATCTTTTTTTCGCTAAGCGATGGTATGAGGACTGCGGTAAACTTTCCAAAGGCAACTGCAACTGCGGCGATTGTCCCGGTCTGGATGACAAGAAACAGAGTCCACCCGTAAAGAAAGCCTATGAGCGGATTATATGCCTCGCGCAGATACACATACTGCCCTCCGGCGTGGGGCATCATCCCTGCAAGCTCACCATAGCTTAATGCTGCAACAAGGGTTATAAATCCGGTGATAAGCCATGCAAGAAGGAGATAACCCGTGCATCCGACAGTGCGGGCAATGTCAGCGCTTACGATGAAGATGCCTGACCCTATCATAGAGCCGGCCACTATCATCGTGGAGTCAAGCAGCCCAAGCCCACGCCTGAATTCTCTTTTGTGTTCAGTATCTATGATGTTAGATTCTTTCAGTCTATCTGTTCTACAAGATAAGTCTTGATTCCCATCTGCGAGATCTGATCTATCTGGGCTTCGAGTATGTCTATGTGGTCCTCTTCTTCTTTTAGTATGTCTTCCAAAATTTCGCGGGTCCCGTTGTCTGCCAATTCAGCACAGAGACGGATTCCATCGTTGTAAGATTTTATCGCCATATCCTCGGCAGCCCTGTCATTGCTATGCTGGGTTTCAACGTCTTTCCCGATATTTATCTTTTTTAAAACGCTTACGGTAGGCTTTCCTTCAAGGAAAAGAATCCTCCCGATAAGTTTCTCCGCATGCTTCATTTCATCAATGGCACGCTTTTCAGCCAACTTGTGGAGTTTCTCATATTTCCAGTTGTCGCACATCTCGGAATGTACCATATACTGGTTGATGGCAGTGAGCTCGTCGGCAAGCAGGTCATTCAGCTTCTCGATGACTTTCGCATTTCCTTTCATCTCTCATCCTCCTTAGAATGTTGTAGCTGGAATATTTAAATAATAAACCTGAGAGAGCAATTTGTTTCAGAATGGAAGAAAAGTCAAGTGTTACGGATTTAACTCTGAAATCTGATTGTACTTCACTGCCAGGATCATGATGGGGATTGTTATAAGTGCCCCGATCAGAAATGATGTGAACATCCCCGAATAATCCGCAATGGCTCCAGAGGCTGCCGGCCCTATGAGATATCCAATGGAAAATGAAAGGTTCCACAATCCGTAGGCAAGCCCCTGTTCTCCCTTCCTGCTTGAAGCTGCGATAAGAGACATTGAAGTCGTGACCAATGCACCAAGCGAAAAACCAAAAGCTGCTACAACAGGAAGCCAGAAAATAAATCCTGAAACTTTTACTATTATCAACATTGCAATGGCGTTGATTGCCAATGCAAAATACATGGGCCTTGAAAGCCCTGACTTCCCTATCCACTTTCCTATGAAGGGCTGGCTTATTGTGAGGATGATTGCGAGCACTCCGAAGAGGATCCCTATGTCTGATTTGCTGAAACTGAGAGAGTCCATATAAAGCGGGAAAAGAAGCTCCACCATCCCGATGCAGAGATAGGCGTATAAGATTACGAGGCAGCCCAGCATTATCCCTCTTTTTTTGAGAAGGCTTTTCACTGTGCCTTCGACTTTTTCTGAAGCTTTGTACGAGGTCTTAACCGCGAAAAATGAAATTAACGAAAACGTGAGGGCTATGAGGCCGCAAATCAGAAATGGGAGTTCAAAGGGGTCGAGGCTGCCAAGTATTGGCCCCATTATCATGCCCAGTCCGTATGAAGTGCTGATAAGGCTCAACTGCATCCCACCTTTTCCGTCTTCTGATGTGCATTGTGCTGCAAGGGGCTGGGCAGCAACCCATGATATGGCAGATGCCATTCCCTGAAATGCGCGTGCCATGGATAGAACAAAAAAAGAGTGCGCAACGGAGAGAATCATTGATGATGCGAAGAGAAGGAACATCCCCAGGCTTATGACTATATGGTTCCTGCCTATGCGGTCAACAAGCTTTCCGAATGGGAGCACCACAAGGATAAATGCGACAGGATATGCGGAAAAGGCAAGCCCTATTTCAGTTTCCGATGCATTGAGGAGTTTTGCAAATATTGGGATACTCGGAGTTATTATCCCGTAACCGAGCATGTCGGTGAATATTACCCCGCAGCATATAAGAAGGGTTTTTGTCTTATGCCCCTGCAAAGAGGATATTGTGGAAATAGTAGTCAGTCCATTCTTTCCCGAAGTATTTTTTCATCGGTCCATAGCCGGGGTCATATTCAGTGTACATGGCTATTACATGTTCTCTTCCCTTTTTTATCTCTTCTTTTCTTTTCTCGTCTTTCAGAGGTTCTGCTTTTTTCAGGTATGTTGTAAAAAGCTGGAAATACTCCATTGCTCCCCGGAAGGCTTCTTCAACATAGGAAACATCAGTCGTTGTCACGGAAAGCCCGAAGTTGGATGATATTTCGGCAAGCCAGTCTCTCCCGCGGGGCATTTCATTAGGTATATGCTTATATTTTTCATAGAGAGGCTTCATAGGCGTTATGTATTTTTGAACTGACTCCTCATCCCTTATGTAGGGCTGAAGATCGCAGAAACAGACTATCATCTTATCGAAAATAACTATGTCAGTCCCGAAAAACGGAAGATCATAATTTCCGTCAGGGAATATGCTGAAGTTATGGGATTGCACTACTCCATGCACTACAAGCTTTGACAGGGATATATGTTTCAATTTCTCGCAGTGGTATGTCCTTGCCATATTCTCGACGATCTTTCCTTCATGCTCCACTTTCTTGTAAAGGAACTCTTCTTTAAGGGGATTCTGAACAGGATTTAATGTTTTTCTCATAATCTCGTCCATTCTCTCAAAGTAATCGTATACCTTAGAACCGTGTTGTTCTTCTGCAGCCATTGTAATCCCCTTTATTCAAAAATTATAGATGATGAAAAAAGTATAGATATATGTATAAACTATCAAACCGGGCGGTCAATCGAAAAGAGGTAAATTATTTGTAAAATATGTTTATCAGTGACCGCATTTTTGATTGCGATATTCAATTAAAAAATCTAAATACAAATTATTATGTTCTGCACATTGCTGCGTGGGGTTTTAATCTATTGTTAAAATAGGAATCTCCGGCATGAATGAAACTCAACAGCTGACTGATTACCTTATTAAACTTTTTGGCGAGTCATCAACCCGCAAAGAATATACGCAAGCTGTCGTTGATCTGATCCGGCACATTACCGGACTTAAATACATTGGAATAAGAATCCTTAATCTGGATGGTGATATCCCTTATGATTCATATGCAGGTTTTAGCCGGAAATTCTGGGATTCTGAAAACTGGCTCTCTGTTAAAAAAGACAGATGTGCATGCATAAGGGTGGTTTCCGGAAATCCTGACCCCGCGGATATTCCTTTTATGACTCCTTCCGGTTCGTTTTGTCTGGAAAACTCAATCGGTGTTTTTGCTGAACTACAGTCTGACGTGCACAGTAAGTTCCGGGGCACCTGTATTCAGTGCGGTTTTGGTAGTATCGCTGTTATTCCTCTTCGTTATCAGAACAATACATTAGGGGCTATACATATTGCAGACAAGGATTCCCGTTCTATGGGAGAGATTGTGGAGCTTATAGAGTCAGTTGCCCCGTTAATCGCTACAACTGTCCATAGATTTAACATTGAAGAGAGGATTCAGCGTGATTACGAACTGCAAACCATTGTGAGCTCACTGCTCAGGCATTCCCTCGAAGATATAACTCTCGATGAGTTCATCAGATTATCAGCAAAGACTGTTTTTGCCGTGCCATGGCTTGCGCTTAATTCAATGGGAAGGATTTACCTTGCTTCAGAAGATTCTAAAAAGCTTATATTGACAGCGCATAATGGATTGTCGGAAGAGTCGCAAAGGTCATGTGTCGAGATACCTTTCGGCAGGTGCCTGTGCGGAAAGGCAGCATTGGGCACTGAAGTGTTTTTTGCGGAGGATTCCGATGCAAGACATGAATATGATTGTCACTCTCTTCCCGAGCATGGTCATTATTGCGTTCCCATAACCTACGACAGAAAAGCATTGGGAGTAATAAACCTGTATACAAAGCAGGGGCATCGGAGGAGTTCGGCAGAGGAGGAATTCCTGAAGACCATTGCTGATACTCTTGCAGGGATAATTGCCCGTAAAGGCGCTGAGGAAAATCAGAAACAACTTGAAAAACAGAAACAGGAACTTATCGAAGCACTGGACGCGATAGTCTGGGAAGCTCAAACCAATCCTTTTCAATTTACATTTGTAAGCCGGAAAGCTGAGAAGATCCTTGGTTATCCGGTCAGGGACTGGCTTTCTGAAATGGGTTTCTGGAGGAACCATGTGCATCCTGAAGATCGTGAAAAAATAGAATATTTCATTTCTGAGACAGTAAAGCATGACGGCAGTTATCAGTTCGCATACAAGATGATTGCGTCAGATGGTTCAGTATTATGGTTCAGGAATAATGTGGCAATAGAGTCATCCGAAGGTAAACCTCCGCGTTTGAGAGGGATGATGGTGGATATTACGAAAGTTAAAAAAATGGAAGAGGAAAAGGAAAAAACGCAGGCTCAGCTTTTTCAGACGCAAAAGCTTGAATCAATAGTCACAATGACAGGCGGTATTGCCCATGATTTTGCCAATGTTCTTTCGGTGATCAAGGGTTATTCTGACATTGCCATAAAGAAGGCTGACAGGGAAAATCCCCTGCGCGGTGATTTGGAGGAAATAAAGTTTGTTACTGAGAAAGGGATAGCGCTGATAAGGCAATTGCTCTTTTTCAGCAATAAGCAACAGCCGCTATTAAAGGAAATTGATATCAATGCTTCGGTTAATGATGCAATGCGCCTTCTCAGCCGTTCTATAGGTGATAATATATCCGTCGACATTGACCTTGCCTCTGATTTGAAGACTGTGCAGGCTGACAAAGTCCACATTGAGCAAATGCTTATGAATCTTGCATTGAATGCCAGGGATGCAATGCCGTCCGGAGGGAAGCTTGCAATCAGGACAGAGAATGTCACGGTTGATAAGAATTACTGCCGGTCTTTTCCTGATGCAAATGAGGGGGATTATATCTGTCTTTCAGTTTCTGATACAGGCGTAGGTATGGATGATGAGCTGAAAAAAAGGATATTTGAACCATTCTTTACCACCAAGAATCCAGGGAAGGGTACTGGACTTGGTTTGTCGGTTGTCTATGGCATAGCGAAGAAACATGGAGGATGGATAGAGCTTCAGAGCACATCCGGAGAGGGTACTGTTTTTAAGATATTTCTTCCTGTCTGCTAACCATTCATATCCTCAAATACTGACGGAGCTTTTTCTTTTAATATTCTGAGAATCTCCCGGCAGATGTCCTTTATCTCCCACTGGGCGTCGGGCTTTAGGCGAAGCTCCAATATGTGCCGCCATTCTCGAAAGTCAGCCGAGACTACTATCTCGCTTTTTACCGCATTGGGAAGAACGAACCTTGCATCCTCATTTTTAATTCCTAATTTCTGAAGTTCTCTGTAAGCGCTCTGCGCTGATTCCATCGCATCAAGAAAAAGACGATGAGCTTCAGGATTTGAAGAGATGGAAGGAGGCTCGACATAATCAAATTGTTTTTCGCTCACGTACCGCTGGGACTGCTGTGAAAATGCGCAGAGCCTGTGGCGGACGAGCTGATGGGTGAAAGCCCTTGAGCCTCCCCTTATGCGGAATGTGGCATAAGCGTGTTCAAGGACTGAATGGTGGCCGCTCTTTATGAGCATGCGGATGAATTTACCCGCAGTTGCATCTCCGCTTTTTTCGAAGGATAAATAACAAGTCCTCCCCGCATCCTCTATGACTTTTTCAGCATCAGCGGTTATGGAAATCAGCTCGACTTCAGAGGTCAACAGATTATTCGTCATTTCTGTTTTATCCCCTCATAGGGATGGGAAAGTTCATTTTCAATACCCATAAGATCAAGCGCCCTGCCCACAGTGAAGTCCACTATTTCGTCAATTGTCTTAGGTCTGTGGTAGAAGGATGGAGAAAGCGGCATTATGACTGCACCCATTTCCGCAAGGCGCGTCATGGTTTTCAGGTGTCCTACATGGAGAGGTGTTTCCCGGACACACAGAACAAGAGGTTTTTTCTCTTTAAGATTCACATCTGCGGCTCTCACTATAAGATTGTTGGAAAGTGAGTATGCGATGGATGACATTGTCTTTATGGTGCATGGGATCACTATCATCCCGTCCCTTTTAAATGAGCCGCTTGCCAATGGCGCTGAAAGGTCATTAAAAGGGAATGTCATCTTACATTTCTTTGAAAGCATCTCTGCCGTCAGATCTGTCTCGTGGGGGACTACCATCCTCGCAGTATCGCTTACGATAAGCGATACCTCTATATCTTTTCTGCCGGCAAGGTAGTTGATGAGTCTTACCGCGTAGGTAGCTCCGCTTGCTCCGGTCAAAGCGACAATTAGTTTCTTTTTCTGCATGATGTTTTAAATAAACTTTATCATCCTTATAAAGTCAATGTATTTCCGCTAATGCTCATCATTTTGAGAGTACCTCAGTAGCTAATTGTTAAACCCAATACAGATTATATTAACGAGATGAGCATAGCAAAGTGTACATCATGTTACAAAAGGAATATTAAAGATTAATTTCCGCTAAAACTATTGGTGAGATTTTCTTTTTGAAGAAATTAAAATAGTAATTCTTTAGTCTTATGTTTTCTAACTTATAATTTGAATGAAATAACCTGTTTTCCCAGATTTCTGTTTCACTAAGTGATAGATGCATTTTTTTTATCTCATCCATGCTGATTTTTTGTTTCGTAAACTGAATTTCTTGAAAAAATATCAAATCAGGGTTCCTGTCTAGCACATATACCCCATCACCCTTTTCATGACCTGGAAAACCTCTCCCCATCTCAGGTATTATCCTCATGGCTATATGTCTGTCACAAAGTCCATACATGTCTATTGATGTGAATTCTGTAAAAAATGGTATGCCTCCGGCATTTCCTGTCGCTATTATAGTTTGAGGCGGGTAAATTGCTTTTAAATAGAATGCTGCATCTTGCACAAACTGGATAGATTGCTTTCTTTCTGACGTAAATCTTCTTAATGCATAGTCATTTGCATTCAATGGCATGGAGAATAAACCGGTTATTCCAACCATCAGGCACATAAAAAGCGCAGGTTTTTTTGTCATCAATAAAAATTGCTGCGATGTTTTTTCTATTGCGACAGAAGAGAGAAATGCCAGATAAAGCGTTATAACTATATAAAATCTGAATGTTGGCTTAAAATCTCCTCCTATAAAGCAAACGTATAAAATATAGATAGCCGGAATCAGAAATAATGTAGTCTTTTCTTTTGTTGGAAGCTTCCTTGACATTAGCAGTATCGTGGCGCCTATTATGCTAATTATAATTAAAATAAGATTCTTGTGGAAGTAAACAACTCCATAATTAATGCCTCTAAATAAAACAGACAAACTATTTCCAACCTTGGTATGAAATGTATTTGGAACTATGTCTCCATAATAAAAAAAACGAAAAATAAAATGAGTTACAACGGGGGGTATAAAAAATGACCATCGCAAAATAAGTTTCTTATTAAATGTTTTCTTTTTTAAAATTGATGACAAATCAATCAAACCAATTATTCCAGCGACAATTAAACCATCCGGTCTTGTTAATACAGTAAAAGTGAGCAATAAACCAGAAAGACATATCCTTGAATAGTTACGCTCTTCATATATATATGCAGAAACAGATAAGATGATCATTGCTCCATAAAATACAGTTTCAAGTCCCATTATTGATTCTGCTCTGAAATATGGAATAGAAGCCAATATTAGTGAACTTATTCCGGGAGATATTGAATCCTTAGATACAAAGATTCTTGTTAATATAAAAACTGCCAAAATTGCCAAACATCCTGATAATAATCCTAAATATCTCAGAAATGTCACGCCGTCTATATTTAGAAAAAACGGGATAGAAGATATTATGGTCCACGAAAAATTAGTATATCCTTCTACTTTTTCTCCTAAGTTATAAACCAGACCATTCCCTTGTGAAAAATTCATTGCATAGCGAAGACTAATAAAAGCATCATCCTGAAGGCAAAGCCCTAATCCTAATGCATTAAACGCATAAAATATAATTGCAGTTATCAATAAATATATTTTTATATTAGACATGGAAAAATTTTATTTGAATATATTAAATATTTATTACATAGTAATATACTTAAATTCAAATAGTAAATATAAAAGTATTTAAAAAAGTATTATTAAGATAATAACTAAAGAGGGAAAAAGAAATCAGAAGAATTTTATTGTTGCAAATAAACTGCAGGAAAATAGAGATTGGAAAATAATAAGTACAAATAGATTATTATTTATTATTGAAAGATGAAATTATCCTGCCAGTTCCAAGTTCTGCATTTTTCCTGATGGCCTCGATTTCCTTTACCGAGGCGTTGTCTATATGGATGCCGGCGATGGTCACAACGGTTTTGCCTGTCGATGACGCAACCTTTTCAGCTACTGATTTTGCCACTTCATCATCCTTGTGCCCTGTAACTGCAAGGAGCGATGTGGTAGAGCTCATTTTTTCATTATTCTTTAAGCTTGGGCGCGGGATGCTTAACGCAACAGCTCCGACATGCGGTTTGGTTCCTCCGGAAATCGATATGGAAATATCGTTGCCAAGGATTATGACAGAGAAATCTAACTTTGCCCTTCCTCTTCCTATGGAAAAGTTATTAGTCATTTCTTCAGTGCTTCCTTTATTTTCCCGCCGAGATTTTTTGCTTCTGCCATTACATCAGGCTTTTCTCTAACATCTCCCATTCCGACAATGGCGCCTATTTTTCCGACCAGTTTCATCTCGCTGAAAGTCACATAACCTTCCATTGTTTGAAGAGCTCTCTCTACACCATGCCCTGCCACAGCAGAAACAAGCACCGCAGGTTTTCCGGCAAGAGGTTTTCTGCCGTGCATTGGCATTTCAGACTCTTTCCCTATGCCCATGTAGCCCATGGCAATGCTCCTGTCCATCATGCTTTTTACAAGCCCTGAGACATCTCCGTAATAGCAGGGTGAGCCTATGACAAGAGCCTCGCAATCTATAATTTTTTTATAAAGCTCAGTCATTCCGTCATTTTGCCAGCAGTTTCCCTCGAAAGCGCATCGCATGCACCCGGTACAATATCCGATGTTCAGGTCTATCAGCCAGACAAGTTCTGTTTTTCCGCCTGTTCCTTTTAAAACTTCTTGAACTATGGCACCGCTGTTGCTGTCCTCTTTTCTTCCGCTTCCGCAAAGGCCTAATATCATTGTTTATCTCCTAATTTTTTGATCATATTGATATACTGTCCCCTCTCAAATCCTGTTGAGCGAAAATACTCAACAAGGTCGACATCATTCCAGCTTACCATTGTAATAATCTCTTCTATCCCCGCTTTTTTGAAATAATCGAACAAGGCATCGATAAGTTTTTTCCCTATTCCCATACTCCTATAGTCAATATCTACACCTATGATGTCAAGCCAGCCGGATATAGGAGACATATATTCCCATCCTCTTATATCTCCCAGGATAAAACCCACAAGCTTGTTATCCACCTCAGCTACAAAGCATGCACCCGGCTCGCTAGAGAGATATTTGGTTATCTTCCCTGTCCAGTAAGCCTCCTGCGGTTTTCCCGTTATTCTTTCATCTATTTTTCTTATTGCGTCAATATCTGCGCGGGAAAGATTCCGGATTATTATCTCATGCATTTTTCTCCCCCTTTTAATATATTTTTTTAAGATTATAGAAGCGCTTTTTTTTACGAATTCAGGACGCAGAATGCTTTTCATTATGTCCTTATATGCCCTTTGCCCTGACACGGAATCAAAGAGCGCATCATAAATTATGGGGTTTACAAGCGCTACATTCATGAGATAGCTCATGAATAGTCCGCTTGCCTTGTTGCATATCGTCCTTACCATTGCTCCGTAAATATAGTCATCAAGGAGGTCCTTGCAGCTAAGCTCGTACTTGTCAAATGAGTCCTTCCCGACTCCGTAATTGATAATCGCATCTGCCGCTCTTATCCCAGTGGTAACGGCAACATTGATTCCCTTTCCTTTGAAAGGCCGCATCCATCCCGTTGTGTCACCTACTGCGACATAACGGTCACCATATGGATTCTGCGATGGCGCAGTGGGAAAGCTCCCTTCAAAGTAGTTGAGCTCTCCATAGTTTATGTCAGGCAGGTGCTCCCGTACTTCTTCGAGTGAAAGAAACATATCCATGTCGAGCGACGTGACTTTTTCCCCTGCGATATTGATTATGACATGGTCCCCTTTGGGAGAGATGGCGCCGAACTCTATTCTTGGAATCTCTCGGGGTTTGACATAGGCATAGATGATATTCCCGATTTTTTGCCTCATAACTACGGGGCTCGAATGAATCTTTGTTATGTATGTTTTTAAGACTTTTTTCGGACGGTGGTACTGGCGGGCTCCTCTTGTTGCATCCTCAAGCACGGTAAGCATCATGCTGTCTAATCCAAAGGCGGCAACCATGCAGTCCGCCTTGAGATACCCGCTGTCGCAGTAAATCCTCACACTCCCTGCCTCTTCTTCAGGTGTCATGAATTCAATGTAATTGACCCTGCTCCTTATCAGAGTTGCGCCGAGCTTTTGTGCAGTTTCAAGGAGAAACCTGTCAAATTCAAGTCTGCGGACTGTAATGGTAAGCCCTGCATCGCCTTTATCAACGAGGAGTATCTCGCTTTCATCATAATGGAGCATATATGCGTAAATGGTTCTTTTGAAAAGGTTTGGAGGGAGCTCTATGTCCAGCTCTTCAGATAGTATCTCTATGAGCGGCGGGGAAAGGACTCCAACGCACTGGTTATGATGGACCTGGAAATCCTTTCCTTCATACATCGTAACATTAATATTGATACCGCGTTTCTTTGCCTGCTGAAGGAGCCTTATCGCACAGCTTGAACCTGCGGGACCTGAGCCCACTATTGCTATGTTGGCATTATTTTTTAATGGCAGTTGAGCCAATTTATTTTAGCCCTTTTAAAATATTGGTAATCTCTTTTTCTGTCATCGCTCCCATCTCAGTTATAAATCCGCTGAATTCGTGAAGTGGAGTTATATCAAAATATCTGTTTTCCACTTCGATTGATTTTACTTTCCCCTTATACACTTCATAAGATGGCTTGTTTAGTATTTTTATTTTCTTTGAATGCGGAGAAGGTAATACCTTTTCAATTGTGAATGCTGAATAGGCTGGTTTCTTTAATGCCTTTGCCGAGGTTGCGATCCATTCCGTTCCGGTCTTGTTTATAATACCATCCGTTGTCACTGTGTCTGCACCTACAAGTATCATATCGCAGGATTTTATTGCTCCATAAATCGCGGCATCGACTATGAGAGTGGTTTTTATTTTTTGTTTTGCAATCTCCTCTGCAAATCTTACTCCTTCAAAGGCAGGCCTTGATTCCGGACAGATGACGCTGAAATTCTTCCCCTGCAAAGAAGCAAGCTTTAAGATTTGAAGTACAGCGGTGCTGTAGCTGTAAGTGAGGATGACCATTTTATCTTTTATTATTTTTGCGCCATTCTCAAAAAGTTTATTTTCATCTGTCCTGATTTTAGAACAGTAGGCACCAAGCGCTCCAAGCACAGAAGCTTTAAACGGAGTTTTTTTTGTTTTGTTTTTTAACTGCGTATTTATAAACTTGCATAAATGATAAATGGCAGCCATTGACTGATGGGATTTAAAAGCTTTTTCAGCGGCACCTCTCAGCATTGAGGCAGCTTCGCTGTCAGATGTTGATTCAATCAATAGTATCTCTTTAAACAACCCTGCCAAACTTTCTCTGATTGCAGCAGAGCCGGAGGTGTTGTCTCCGATGATGGTAGCCAGATTTTTATTTATTTTACGATTCATGTCATTCATTTTTATAAATATATTACAGAAATCACAACCAGCATAGTTTAATGATAAATGACTTTTAAAATATCCTTTTTGCAATTTGACTTTTTTTGTGGAAATTTCCCATGTTGAACAATTTTCTATTGCATTCAGAATGGGTTTTTGGTAAAAGTTACGCACTATGAATGAAAAAGAAACAAACAACGTACCGGGCGGGGACAAGCCCATCAGAGTTCTTGTTGCAGGAGCTACGGGTTATCTTGGAAGCCTCATTGTTGAATCCTGCAAGCTGCAGGGATTTTGGGTGCGCGCTCTTGCAAGAGATGTAAAACGCCTCAAGGTGAGGGCTCTCTGCGATGATGTCTTTGTTGGTGAAGCTACCAAGAATGAAACCCTTGAAGGTCTCTGTGATGGGATAGATGTTGTTTTTTCATCAGTGGGTTTTATGACATTTGCGAAAAAGCCAAGCATCTGGGAGGTTGACTACGAAGCAAACATGAACATCCTCAAAAGGGCAAAAGCTGCCGGGGTAAAACATTTCATCTATACATCAACAGTTGGCTGCAATGAGATGGCGAAGAACGTAAAAATTGCCCAGGCAAAGCAGGCTATTGGAAAAGAACTTGAAAAATCTGGTATGCGCTGGACAGTTATGGAGCCTACCGGTTTCTTCGATGACATGCGCAAACTTTATGACAGCGTGATGCAGCGCGGCACTGCTTTTGTTTTTGGCAATGGCCAGACAAAGCTTAATCCAATTCACGGAGTGGATCTTGCAAATGGCTCTGTGCAGGCAATAAAAGACGAGTCCATGTGGAATAAATATGTTCCCATAGGAGGTCCTGAAGTTTTTACCCATGCGCAGATTGCAAAGATGATATTTGATATCCAGTCGAAGCCGCCTAAAATAAAGCACATTCCTATATGGCTTCTTAAGGTGATTTCCGTTATTGCCAGACCCATTAATAAAAATCTTGCCGACATGCTCTGGTTCTTCATTGCTATCGGTTCAATCCCGGATCTATCAGCGCCTCTCTATGGTGACCACCATCTGAAGGATTTCTTCATGCAAATCCATAACGGAGCAAAAGAAGCATAGCATCAGCCCTCTGCAAATATTCTTCTGTAAGCGTTTTCTATTGATTTAAGCTCTGCTTCTCCAAGTTCCCAATCACAGCTTTCAGCATTGTTTATCGCCTGCTCTTTGTTTTTTGCCCCGACAAGCGCTGAAGATACTTCCGCCTTTTGGGTAAGCCAGTTCAATGCCACATGAGAGACAGGCTTACCGTGCTCATCTGCAATCTTTTTAAGCTCGCTTATTAAAGCCTGCGCTTTGCTCCAGAGGGGTTCCTTGTAGAAGGGATAGAAAAAGTTTCTCGCATCTCCTGCACTGAATTTTGGTTGCTTGTCATATTTACCCGTAAGTATCCCGCTTGCAAGCGAGCCGTAAGTGAGTATTCCTATATTGTTCTCCCTGCAAAACGGGATGATTTCCTTTTCAATGCTTCGCTCGAGCAATGAGTAATGGGACTGTAGACTTACAATCGGTGCAGCCTTGACCGCCTCTTGAAGCAGCGGGACTTCAAAGTTTGAGACTCCTATGTGACGGATCTTTCCTTCTGTTTTGAGCTTCATCATCATTTCAAGGGTTTCTTCGATCGGTGTTTTGGGATCCGGCCAATGGCACTGGTATATGTCTATGCAGTCAATTCCAAGACGTTTTAAAGATGCCTCCGCCTCCTCCCTCACCCTTGCAGGCTTTAAGTTAAAGGCAAATCCTTTTCTTGTGTCTATGCCGCACTTGGTTGCGATTATTACCTTATCTCTTTTACCTTTGATTGCCTTCCCGACCACTATTTCCGAGTGGCCGTCTCCGTAGGCAGGCGCTGTGTCTATTAGATTGATACCTGCCTCTATTGATGCCGTAATTGCTCCTATTGACTGTTTATCATCTGATTTCCCCCAGAACATCCCTCCGATTGCCCATGTGCCGAGCCCTATCGCAGATACATGAAGACCGCTGTTTCCAAGTGTTTTATATTTCATGGCCTTTTCCTTTTATTCAAAATATATTTTTTTGATTACTTGATTATAATGATATATCAGTTTTATATAAATAAACATCTTCAGTCATATCAAATAAAAATAGGAGAAGCTCATGTATAAAGGCAAGATCCTCTACGTTGACCTTTCAAGCGGTAAAATAAATGAAGAAGAATTGCCGGAGAAGCTCTTGCGGGACTATATCGGCGGCTCAGGCGTGAATGCCCGCCTGTTCTATGATATAGTGCGCAGCAATCCTGACCTTGATCCTCTCTCACCTCAAAATCCTCTGATCTTCGGTGCAGGTCCTCTTGTGGGAACAACATTTCCCTGCGCAACGCGCTACACGGTTACGTCAAAAAGCCCTCTTACGCGAATCTTTGGCGACTCAAATGCGGGCGGTTTTTTTGGAGTAAGGATGAGGCAGGCAGGCTATGACCATATCGTCATCAAAGGACAGTCTGAAAAACCTGTGTCGCTTTTAATTGAAAGGGGAAAGAAACCTGAGATTATTGATGCTGAAGATATATGGGGGCTTGATACCTATGTTTCTGATGATGCTATCCAGGAAAAGTACGGCAGGTGCGAATCAGCCCGCATAGGGGTTGCCGGAGAGAACCTTGTAAGATATGCAAGCATCTTTTCAGGCACACAAAGAGTGAGTGCAAACGGCAGGGCAGGTATGGGATGCGTGATGGGTTCAAAAAAACTAAAGGCTGTTATCGTAAAAGGGAATGAACATATACCTGTTGCGGACAAGAAAAAGTTTGATGAGCTTGCCAAATTTTACGGGGACCTATGGACGGGAGGACCGCAGACAGGTGCAAATGCAGAGTATGGAACGCTTATCCTCATAGCACAGGCTGGGGCAGAGGCAGCAGCCAATAATGATCAGCTTAAAATCAGCCCGGAAAATCTTGAGAAATACGACCTCGGTGATTTCATTACAAAATACAAAGACGGCAAATCCAGTTGTTACAGATGCCCTGTCGGATGTTCTCAGAAATGGAAGGTAGATGAAGGAAAATATAAAGGTGAGCACGGAGATAAAATTGAGTTCGGGCATTACGTTAATCTGGGGCCACTTATCGGGGTCTATGATTTCCCGTCACTCTTTCACCTTGCAGACCTTGTGAACCGCGCAGGTATGGATGTGACGCAGTTTGGCTGGAATCTCTCGATGGCAATGGAATGTTTCCAGCGCGGCATCATCGGCACTGAGGACACCGACGGAGTCGAGCTTAACTGGGGGGATGTCGAGCTCATATCAGATCTGATTTTGAAAACTTCAAAAAGGGAAGGCTTTGGAGGTCTGCTTGCAGAGAGTATGCCTGATGCCGTGAAACGGATCGGCCCGGATGCCGAGCCATATGGATTCCACACAAAGGGAATGACATTCCCTTACAGGAGAAAAGGAATGCTTCCGATGGCGCTTGCCTCTGCTGTTGGACCGCGCGGAGCTGACCATATGAAAGGGCATCCTTTCTCATCACTTGTAAACCAGCGCGATATGCTGGAGAGGATATTCGGGAAAGATGTCCCGGAGGAAGCAGGCGACCACAAGAGCCCTGTTGCCAAAGGGCGCGTTGTCTGGTGGCATGAGAATTTCAAGATGCTTATAGATTCTCTTGGATTCTGTTTCGTCCCTGTTGCTTCAACCAACATATTCGGCGATCCTCTCATGATGTTTGAAGAGATAGGGGAAATCTATGAGGCTGCCACAGGGATTGACCCTTCGCATCTTTTCGAGGCGGCTGAAAGGGCTTATCAGGTGGAAAAAAGTTATAATGTGCTCCTCGGATTAAAGAGATCTGATGACTTGCGGAAGGGAACCACGCGGGGCGAGACGGATCAGATTGACCATCCCGGTATGCTTGATGAATATTATTTTTATCGAGGTTGCTCGAAAGACGGAATCCCGACCAAGAAGAGGCTCGAAGAGGTTGGTCTTTCAGATGTCGCAGAGGCTCTCGAAAAAGCCGGAAAAATCTCCGACAGCACATGTCCATCCATAAGCGATCTTATTATTTCACAAGCTCGTCCCTGAATACATCCTTATCATCCGGAGTAGGGGAGAAATTGCTGTAGCAGAATAAATAAGTTGTTCTGTCAGAGATATTTTTTATGGCATGGCTTATGTCAGGCGGAATAACAAGAAGTATCTGTTCATTTCCGTCAAATACTTCTTCTTCGGTCTCTCCTGTATTCCTGTTCCTTGCAATAACCTTGCACGGGCCGCCGATAAGCCAGATCTTCTCCTTCTGCTTTATGTGATAGTGATTGCCGCGCACCACTCCCGGTTTCATGCTGACAATATGTATATTTGAAACCTGTCCTGCCTTTAGTTCTTTTTCATCAACAGGTCTTGCAGCAAACCCCCTGTTGTCCGAGTCTGAGCTGACCCGTTGTATTTCTATGAGTTTCATTTTATTCCCTCCTTCTTTAACTACTAAAGTTATTAATTTCTGTTTTTCATGTAAAACTCTATCCTACCACTTCCTTGAAGTGAAGATTAAAAATGAAATTAGTATCATATGCTTCATAATTAAGTGAAAAATTCACCTGAATAAAAAAACTGGAACTTTTTAATTGGAGGGAAGTCTTATCCAAAAGATTACGAAGTTCAAAAACTTTTTTTTATCGATCCTGTGGAGATAGTCAAAATGGGGGGTGATGATGAGACTGATACGCTTCAGTTCAACCTTTATTGCTGCAGCAATTGTTTTCCTATTACTAATGTTTCCGCTGAAACCAGCTTTTTCAGAAATCGATATTTATAAATTTCCCGGAGATATGGGGAAATTGTCATTTTCAGGCGAAATGCTATGGCGCTATGAATACAGGGATTGGTTCGACCCGAAACCCGGGTATGACAATCAGTATGGATTTTTCTTTCAAAGGACTCGTCTTGGGCTGAAACTTGATACTAAGAAAATAGATGTTGTTGTAAAAGGAGAGTATATACACCTTTTCAACCTTCCCGAGCGCTCTATTGCACCGGCGCCATATGGCCCGCTCGGACTTGGTGCGATTTATTATGCTCATAACCAGTCGCAGGGGGAGGCACCGCACAGGGTATTTTTGAAGAACGCTTACATTAATCTGAAAGATCCTTTTGGTGTGGGAATTTCTGCTAAGTTCGGTCGCTATGATTATATTGACGGGCTCGAAGTTATGACTGATAACCCGAAATTCAATTTCCTCAAGAACATAAGAATCGGGCACAGGCTGATAAGCTCAATAGATTGGACTGCTGTCAGCAGAAGTTTTGACGGCGGGGAGATTTCCTATGACAATAGAATGGTAAATGTACTTGCCGGCATAACCCATCCGACAGAAGGAGGATTTGATGTGGATGGCCAGGAGGCAATTGAAGATGTTGATCTTTTCTATTCATCTTTTACGATCAAAAAATCTTCTCTCATTCCAAATACTGAGATGAGATTTTTCTACATATACTATGATGATGACAGGAGGGTATCACAGAGAGTTGACAATACTATGCTGCCCGCAGAAAAGGCAGACATTGAAATACATACATTGGGGTTCAATGCAGTTGGGATTTATGGGTTTGGCCCCGGAGAAATTGATATGGTCTTGTGGTCTGCATTCCAGTTTGGCGACTGGTATGAACAAGATCATGGAGCCTATGCCGTTGCCACGGAAGTTGGATACCAGATGACGGGGGTTCCCCTTAAACCGTGGATAAGGGGAGGATATTTTGTAAGTTCGGGGGATGGAAATCCTTCAGACAGTGACCACAAGACTTTTTTTCAGATTCTTCCTTCTTCGTGGCTTTATGCACGGTTTCCCTTTTACAATGCCATGAACAATAAAGATCTTTTCGGTATGCTCATATTAAAGCCTTTTGACAATCTAACAATCAGGAGTGACTGGCATTTTATCTGGCTTAATGAGGCAAAAGACAGACTTTACTCTGGTAGCGGGGTTTCTCAGGAAAGAGGTGATATCTTTGGTTATATCGGGCGGCTGAGCATGGACAGACAATATGTTGGAAATCTTGCAGACATCTCTGCAAATTTGAACGTGTCAAAGTATCTTGACGTTACTGCGTATTACGGTCATTTTTTCGGAGGCGATGTGATGAACGACCTTTTTCTTGGCAAGAGCGATGCGGATTATTTCTACATGGAGGCGAATTTTCATTTCTGAGCTTTTTAAGGGAAACTGACTTTTTCAGACAAATCATTCAGCCACCGGCTTCTAAATTGATTTTATCTGAAGGGTATGATATTTTCCGCAATCATATGAATAATAACAGACTTTTTAATGCCCTGCCAGAATAAACAGAAGATTGTGTCGATCCTTGCCGGATTGGTGCTTTTGCCTTTCCTCTGTTTTATCTTTCTCTCAGACCTTGACGACCTCGGCAACTACCAGGGTGATGAATCTACATGGATTACGGTATCGGAAAGGCTTTTCCGTCTCTATGCGCTTGAGCGCAATTTTAGCGATCCGGACTGGTATAAGGAATTCAACACCTTTGGCTCACGCCAGCCTCAGATAGGGAAATACTTGATTGGTCTTGGTGCCGTGACAACTGATTTTAGGGGTGATCCCCGGGAATATCTCTGGCAGTGGTCAAAAAGCCGCGAATGGAATATGGGACATACTGTGCCGCCTGCTAAAGTTGTTGCCCGTGCCCGATTCCCTGTAGCAATTATGGGTGTTATCGCTTGTCTTTCTTTTTACTGGCTTGTTACACTTGTAACGAATCAATGGTGCGGACTCCTTGCCCTTGCCAATCTTCTTGGTGCAAGGCTTCTGCTTGATTTGAGCCGCCGAGCAATGATTGACACTCCTGCTTTTACTTTTGGATTGCTCACTCTGATTGGAATGGTTTATCTTCTGCGTTCACTGCGGGACAATCACACAGGGAGCGCTGTGTATTGTGCAATACTCACCGGGCTTGCTGCCGGCGCTGCTGTCGGTACCAAGCTTAATGCACTGCTTATACTTCTTGTGTGTATCATCTCAATTGCAGGTGAAGCATTGCTTTCGATTTATTCAAGTCGGATCAAAGCATATGCCGCTTTTCTGTGTATGTTCATTGTGCTTGGAGTTGCAGGTATGGTTTTTTATCTTTCAAATCCATTTCTTTATCATGCGCCTCTGGCTGGATTTAAGCATATGCTCGAAATGAATGATATTGTCTTTGATATTCCTTACCAGTCACTTAGCACATTGCCGGAGAGGATTTCCGCGCTCTGGAAAAACACAGGTGTATTTGCCCCTTTCGCCAATATTGGACTTCCAGTGGACCGCGTTATCCTTTTGCTGGGAATTGTTGCATTCTGTATTATGTCATTCCGGCAGGGGTATAAAAGGCTTCGTTACTGCGGACTCGATCTCATACTCTTATGGATTGTTATCTCCTATGCAGGAATAATCCTCTGGCTGCCCCATGACTGGCCGCGCTACTATCTGCCTTTACAGCCATGCAATGCCTTTCTTCAGGCCTATGGAATATGCTGGGTTGTTAGCGGGTTGCGGAATCTTGTAAGGTCTTAATCTGTTTTTCAATTTATTTTGTGCCAACTGATATGCTGTGTTAAATAAAGAATATGATTTTTGAATATTTACTTTTAGGATTGGCCGGTGTGATAGCGGGCATAATGAATGCACTTGCCGGAGGAGGCACACTTATTTCATTCCCAATGCTCCTTGCGGCAGGGATTCCTCCGATAGCTGCAAACGTTACCAACACTATAGCTTTGTGTCCGGGACAACTTGGCGGAGCTTTTGCTCAGTCAAATGATTTGCGCGGGCAGAAGGAGAGGTTTTGGCTCTTCCTTCCGACAGGCATCATAAGCGGAGTAATTGGCGGTGTGTTGCTCATAAATTCGGGAGAAAAACTTTTCCGCTCACTCGTTCCTTTTCTCATCCTCATTGCATCAGGATTGCTTGCAGTTCAGGAACCTTTGCGAAGGTGGCTTATACTAAGGACTGCCAATAAAGGAAGCTCCGTAATATCGCATAAATGGGTGATCCTGCCTGTCGGTATTGCAGGGATCTATGGCGGATATTTTGGTGCAGGGCTTGGTGTCATTACGCTTGCAGTTCTCGGTCTTGCACTTGAAGATTCGCTTACAAGGCTAAATGCACTAAAGCAGACATTCACCTTCAGCGTAAATGTTTCAGCTTCCATATTCTTCCTTTTTTCAGGGCAGGTTGTCTGGCCTGCCGCTTTTGTTATGGCAGCAGGAGCCATCATAGGTGGGTCATTGGGCGGTAGACTTGCCGGCCGTGTCAGACCATCATCGCTTCGCTGGGTTGTGGTTAGTGTCGGGGTAGCTGTAGGAATAATATACTTGGTTAGATAAAAGGAAAGATGGAGGTTTCCTCTTACTATTTTTTTCGGAACAGTTCCTTCTGAGGGTTTTCTTTGGTGACAAAATCTTTTATTTTTTCGATTAATTTTTTTGCCGTGTCTATTGCGGTTTCAGCTTCTTGCGTTGTTATGTGGTTTTGTGAGTCGTAGATAAAATCATGGCGTTTCCTGCGCATACGGTTAAAGCGGCTAATTATATTTTCGTATTCATCGCCCATGATTAGCCTTGTAAACTCTATTATGGTTTTATGAGACTGTTTTGATGTGGGGAGAAATCCCTTGGAAAACATGAGGGCTTTGCTTGCCCTCATCATAGCATGGTAGGCAACAGCAAATGCCCATGTAAGGTCGATTGATAATAGGGACTCTGCAGTTTTCAGGTCCTTTTCTGTACGTTTTAACTGATATTTGATCTGTTTAAAATCTGGCTGCTGTTTCTTAATGAGGTTTGACTTCAAGAATTTTTCGTAACTCATCCTCAGTCCCTGTGATCATTATTTTTTTTTCTCTTATAATTTCTATCAGAAATGGTTCCTCTTTTTCTACATTTTTTCTAAATTCAGCAGGGCTGAAAAGTTTATAATTAATTTCACGCCTGAGTGTATCTTCCAATTTATCGAACTGCTTAATAAGCTTATCTTCATCAGGTTTGCCTATTATGACAAGGTCAATATCAGAAAGGATAGTTTCTTTTTCTTTGGCAAATGAGCCATATATAAATGACAACTTTATATTCCCGATTTTATCTAAAACTTCTTTTATACTTCCCGTGATACCTACTGTTTTAAAAACAATACTTTTTAGTTCTTTGTACAGCGGATAGGTTTTGTTTGCCCTGAAATACCGGGCATTAGCCCTGTATTCGCTGGATATAATCTTTTCTTTTTCCATGTTATTCAGCATTCTCTGAAAAACACCCGGTTTTTTCCCTAAGATTCTCCCGATTTCCTGAATATAAAATTCTCTTTCCGGATTCGTGTAGAAGAGTCTTAAAAGCCCAGCCCTGTTTTTTGTCAGTTCTTTCATTTCTATTCCTTATATGCAAACTGCATACAATTATATGCAAAGTGCATATAGTGTTCAAGGAATTTATATTAGATTTTGGGTGCCCTCTGAAAAATTCCATGTGGCTCGTTTCGGTCAGTCTTCGGTAATTTTTTCAACTCGACCTTCGGGCTCAGACAGTCAGAAATTTTAACCCTCAGACTTTCCATCTCTCACCTGAATATGATAGCGAGTGCAACCATGCAATTTGATTGCGAGGTGAGTGAGCGAATATAATAAAATGACAAAACATTACATATGGAGATTTTCAACACTCCTGCGTGGAAATATACAAATTTTCAAGGGGCTAAAAAAATGAAAAATAAAGATTGAAAGCTGTACTATTTATTGCTTTTTTAAGTTAATACGCTTTCACATCCATTAGTAAAGTCTCACGCTTTTATAATCACCTAAAATTTTATCTGTGTAGTTATGGAAGCTTGCTTATATATTTCATTGTAGCAAACCCAATTAATAACAACCCACCGATTAATAAAAAAATTATATGGTACAACCATGCCCATCCACGATTTATTGTATTAAATAAGTTTTTTTCTTTCCCCCAATTTCTCCATTTATCAGGGAAAAGCCTTCCGTCTAGTACATACATATTGTTATCATGAAAACCAAGAATTCTATTAATTTTTGCAATAACCTGGGCTGCTTTATTGTGACGCATCGCATTTTCATATATAAAAAATATTCCACAATAGCCAATAACAATAATTAAAACAATTAGACCGATAAAAAAATTTATTGGAATTATGCTTTCATAATTGTTAATGAACACAGCTAAAGCGCCAAAAAAAATAAGTATATCCCTTGTAGACCGATGTTCTTTTTCTCTTCTAAACATTATTTCCTTCCACAAGGAATCATAAGATAACTTAATGGCTTCAAATTTATCTTCTTTTGAAGTGATCATTGATTGATCCTTTGTATCTATAGTGGCGCTTAAATTATATTGCTCTCCTTGAAACATTTCTGGGAATTTATATTCTTCACACGTCTTCTGATAATTATCAGTTATACATGGGTTGCATTTGGCTTTGATATTAAAATGTTGATTAAAACTATCCCTGCGGTTTATTAAGGCATTAACCAATTGTTTTGGTATTGTTTCATCTATCCACCAATCTTTAGGGACTTCGTTTACCGCATTTTTAATAACTTCATTTGGAATGTTTTTGATTGAGTCCACGGTACTATCAATAATATCTTTCAATTCAGGCGAGTTAAAAACTTCTAAGAGCTTTTTACACTTCTGCTTATAAATTTTTCCATTTTCCAATGCAGCAATTCTTTTTTTCATCTCTTTACATTTGATATCTTTCCCAAGTAACGCATCATCATAATCAATTGAGTAAAGTTTAGCTTCATTTTCAGAAAATCTTCGGTAAACGAAATTTCCACAAGTACGGTCTGTGTTATTTACAAATAAATCGAAACAGGCTGATTGTGCAGCAACCTCTACTCCATTTATAAATATTAATTTTTGGGAATTTGCATTGCCCTCTCTTCTAAGGTAATCGCGGAGCTTTGCATTGACACCAAGATATTCAATGGCGAAATATTGTAAACCAGAATAATCAATCCATTTATATTCGAGGGATGCCAATCCTATATGCTTAGCCAAAATTGTGCAAACTGCCTCATTGGCTGTCGCATATTTATAGCAATCATAGCAAAATTCTTTATCGTGAATGTCACAACTTCCTTCTTTTTGTGGCTTACAAAAATATTGAATATCTTGTCTTTGAACTATAAGCCACTTTTCACGTTCTTGGCTTGATTCGGCATTAGTAACGCGAACCCAATCTGTCATCGAAACAAATCCTTAGTCATCAATCTAGGTTAGGTGTTGCTTATAGATGTTAATCTGTATTTTCATTTATGATATGATTTATTTGTATTTTAAATATATCTTAGCTTTATTACATATATCAATATTAAATTCTGGAGACATCTTACTTCTTTTTTTTAACCCCATTGAAAATTTCAGGTGAGCGAGGGAAGTCCTGAAGGTTAGAAATTTTTTCTTGTTTGAGCGCAGGACGTGCGAGTTGAAAAAATTTACTGAAGGACGACTGAGCTAACCGTCCGGAAATTTTCTGGGGTGCCCTTTTCTTGGTTCATTCTTTTGGGCACGCAAAAGAATGAACAGAAAAAAGACTGGATTCCCGTTTGCACGGGAATGACAAGAAGAAATAAGGAAATGACAGTAACTACGAGATTGCTTCGCGTTGCTCGCAATGACAAATATGGAATCTCTGAATATATTTTTTGACTCTTTTCAATATCTTTTTCTATTGCCTATATCTAAAATTTAGCTCATAGGAGTAAACAGAAGTTAGAAATAAATTCTGAAAAATATATACTGTTCCATGTTCAGACATTCCACATTAATGTGATGGTGGTTAGACGTGAAGGAATGCAGATCAGCAGGAATAGATATTGGCTCTGTTTCAATCGCACTTGTTCTTCTTGATCATGGAAGAGCAGTCGCATACAAAGATTACCGCCCCCACAACGGAAAAATATATGCAGTCCTCGAAGAAATGCTTGGGAGCCTCCCTGTTCGAAAGCTTGCCAGTTTCGGGGTTATTGCTGAAAAAGGACGTGAGTTCTTTACTTCCGGCATTGAGGTTAATGAACAGGTTGCAATCATCGCAGGCGTAAAAAACGTTTGCCCGGAAGCACGCTCGATCATTACAATCGGTGGAGAAACTTTCGGACTCATACTCTTTGATGGAAATGGCAGATATAAAAAATACATATCCAATTCTGCCTGTGCCGCTGGCACCGGCTCATTTTTAGACCAGCAGGCATCACGTCTTGGGCTTAGAGGAAGTACGGAGCTTTCAGCCCTTGCTGAAAAATATCATGGAGAGCCTCCTAAGATTGCAACCCGCTGTGCAGTATTCGCAAAAACAGACCTTGTCCATATGCAGCAGCAGGGCTATGACCTTCCGGCAATAGCCGCTGGCCTTTGCCATGGTGTAGCTCAGAATATCTGTGACACTCTTTTCCACAGCATCGAGATTCTTCAGCCAGTTCTTGCAGTAGGTGGTGTCAGCAAGAACAAGAAAGTGGTCCAGTATCTGGAAGAAGCGCTGAATCAGCCTTTAACAATATTTCCTGACAGCGAATACGCCGGTGCAATCGGTGCTGCCCTGTCTGCGGCTGAAAATCAGCCTGTCCAGGACAGCGAGCCGTTAATTGAGGTGAGCAGTCTTCTATCCGGTGCAATGGTTTCGAGGTCATATTTTTATCCTCCCTTAGCAGAGGGAAAGACATCTCTCACAGATTTTTCAAGCTGGCAGTCGTTTATCAGTAATGATGTTGAGATTGATATATATGAAAAGCTTGAAAGTCAGATGGCTATTGACTGTTATCTGGGGCTTGACATCGGCTCAACAAGCACAAAAGCAATTCTTATGGGTATGGATAAGAGAGTGCTTGCAGGGTTCTATACCCGCACTATGAGCCAACCCATTCCCGCAGTCCAGAAACTTACCCGGGCTTTAAAGGAAATTGAGAAAAGACTTTCAGTCAAGTTCAGTATTACAGGAACAGGGACAACCGGCTCCGGACGTAAGTTTATCCAGCGTGTGACCCGCGCAGATTTTGCTGTTGATGAGATTACTGCCCATGCCCGCGCAGCATATCATTTGAATCCCGACATTGACACTATCATTGAAATCGGCGGGCAGGATGCAAAATTTACGGTGATGCAAAAAGGGAATGTGACTTTTTCTGTGATGAATTATGTCTGTGCTGCAGGCACGGGAAGTTTCATCGAAGAACAGGCAAGGCGCCTCGGAGTTGACCTTAAGTATTATTCCGGACTTGCCATGAATGCGCCGGCTCCGCTTATCAGTGACAGGTGCACGGTGTTCATGGAAAGAGATCTCAATCATATGCTTAGCCTCGGTTACAGCCGTGAAGAGCTGCTGGCAGCAGCCCTTCATTCAGTGAGAGATAATTATCTTTCAAAAGTAGCCCATGTAAACAAGATCGGCAGTCACATTGCTTTCCAGGGCGCAACAGCAAAAAATCACGCACTGGTGATGGCATTTGAACAAAAGCTCCGGAAACCCATTTATGTCTCGAAATTCTGCCATCTTACAGGTGCGCTTGGAGTATGCCTGAAAATGGCAGATGCAGGACTTTCGCTTGATTCCCGTTTCAGGAGAGATCTTCACAAAGAACAGATTGTTGTTGATGAATATGTCTGCGATTACTGCAAGAACCACTGCAAAATAAACAGCATTGTGCTCGATGATGAAACCCTTGGATGGGGCTATATGTGCGGCCGTGTCGAGCATGACATAGAATACAGGAAAAAAGAGGTTTCGGGCTTTGATCTTTTGCGGAATCATCGAAGGGTTTTTGATGTTTCCGGAAAGTCTAGCTCTCATTATGAACATGCTGATGTGAGCATCTTTGGTGAGTTTCAGAAAGGGGGGATACGTGCAGTTATAAGAAGACCGGAATTTTCTCTTTCACGCCTGCGAAACCGGATACAGTTCAATGCAATTGAAATCCGTAATGAATTGTTTTCATCAGGCATAGTGCAAAGACATCAGAATGGAGAGAGCACATCCCAAATCAAAATCGGATTGCCGTCAACTCTTAATATGATTGAATATCTTCCTCTATGGCAGTTGTTCTTTAAAAGCCTTGGTTTTACTTTCATTGTCAGTACCGCTGATACATCACGCATCTCAGAGGGAAAAGAAATAAGCGGCGCTGAATACTGTGCACCGCTCACTGAATTCCATGGCCATGTAAGAGAGCTTGAAGGAGAGGCAGATTTTATTTTCTATCCACAGCTTTTTGAAAATACAACACAGATGCCCGACAATAAACAGGAAGAGGAGCCAAAGTCATACTGCTATTATTCAAGCTACGCAATACCCATTATTCGTAGCATTCCGGGGTTTGACCTTGAAGGCAAACTCATTGCGCCTGTTCTGAAAATGAATGGAAATATTGACGAGACTATCCGGGAGCTATATCTCAGTTTTCCGGAAGAGATGAAGGAAAGAACATCGTTTAATCTCGTGGAAGAAGCATTCCAGCTTGCCTGGGACTGGTTCCGGGAGCGCAGGGCAGACTTGCGGGATTTATTTCGGAGCCAGCTTGGAGCTTCAAATGATATTGGCATAGTCCTCATGGGACGACCTTATCTGGTGCTCAATAATGCTCTCAATAAAAAAATTCCGGACAAGCTTGCAGGGATGGGAATCCAGTCGTTTTCGATGGACATGGTTCCTGTTGAAGAGGAGCGCCTGGATCTAGCAAAGGATTTTCTCCGGTTTAATCACTGGTATTACGGGAACCTTATTATCAGGACTGCTGAGATTGTGGCGCAGACTCCCGGGCTTTTTCCCATTTATCTCACTGCCTTTAAATGTTCCCCTGATTCATTTATTATCTCATACTTCAGGGAGATTATGGATTATTACGGGAAGCCTTATCTGATTTTGCAGATCGATGACCATGAAGCAGGCGAAGGATATGACACAAGGCTTGAGGCTGCCATTGAGACCTTTCGTAATTATTCGGTTTCTAATTTAAAAGCGAAGCGGCCTGTGATCAGATTGAAAAAAACATTTGAAAAGAAAACCTATCTGATTCCATCCTATGACCCTTTGAGCGGCAGGCTGATACAGGGAGCACTTATCAATGCCGGTATCGATTCCATGCTGATTGAAGAGACTCCGGAGATATTTCAGAGAAGCCTCAGGATCAATGACGGGCAATGCCTTCCTGTTAGCATAATGGCACTGGGTATCCAGCATACCATAAAGAAACATGGTCTTGACCCGGCAAAGACAGCGTTGTTCAGCAACACTGAATCTCAGGTATCATGCAACCTTCCGCAATACCCGGTGATGATAAAGAAGATGCTCGAAAGGCTGTCCGGAGGGATGGAAAAAGTGGATGTGCTGGTAAGCAGGTTTCCTCCCACTGACCTCTCCATCGAGTTAGTGTATGAGATATACATGTCATATCTTATTGCAGGACTGGTGCAGAAGATAACTCATAAGATCAGACCCCGTGAAAAGCATGATGGTATGACCGACAGGATTTACCGAAAATCTTTGGACAAACTATTTGATTGTTTTGCAGGAGGTGCATCAAAGGAGGATGTTTTCAAAGCAATAGTGGATGATTTTCTCAATGTCGAAATTGAAAGAAGTTCTCTCCCTGGTGTCGGTGTAGTGGGTGATCTCTATGTGCGCGATAATGATACATTCAATCAGGGTCTCATCAGGGTGCTTGAAAAAGCCGGTGCAGAAGCAGTCACTGTTCCTTTAGTTGATTCCATCAATCTGGTAGTAGGAAATCATTTTAAAATCCAGTGGACCAGGGGATGGTATTTTGAACTGCTTAGGGACAAGGTCGCTTACAATACATTGCAGCTTTTCAGTAAAAAGATAATCAGCATTGCGGCGCCGATTTTACAGAATGGCACCTGCCAGTTGAAACGTGACCCGCTGGAATATCTTATTAAATACGGGTTTAACGTAAGACACGGAGGAGAGACCGCAGAAAACCTTCTCAAGGCTTATTATCTTTATGAAAACTGTTCTGATCTGAAATTTATAGTCAATGTTAATCCGATTTTCTGCTGTCCCGGCCTTATCAGCGAGGCAATATACAAGAAGGTGGAAAAGGATATAGGGATTCCCATCGTGTCTATCACCTATGATGGAACTACATCAGACAAGAACAGGGTTCTGCGCCCATATCTGCATTTTTTGAAGTGATGGTTTTGATGTGGAAAATAACTTCCAATTTGTCCAAAAAACCGACATTGTGTCGA
The DNA here is from genome assembly GCA_016219965.1 of Candidatus Schekmanbacteria bacterium. Taxonomy (NCBI): domain Bacteria; phylum Candidatus Schekmaniibacteriota; species Candidatus Schekmanbacteria bacterium. The sequence continues at coordinate 321,617 of JACRJM010000007.1, read as the reverse complement.
AATTCTGAACAAATTGAAAGTATCAGGTTTTTTGCTATTTTAAATATTTCAATATGTTAAGTCTGTCCATTAGCTAGGCATAATAATTGCATGGTTCTCGTCTGAAAAAATAAACCGGGTAGCATTAATTATTTTGTTTAAAGGGGGTAGTATGAAGTTTAAAGTTAATCTTTTAATATTATTATGTTGCGTTGCGTTATTCCTTTTTACCTCTTCACAGCTTAATGCAACAGTCCTTAATTCGAGCCTTACAACTGATAACGAGTTTTATCTCTATATCAGTACCAATGATTTAATACCAGGTACACTTGTAGGTTATGGCAGTAATTGGGGTGCAACTTACAGCTATGGCTCACTGCTGACAGCTAACGTTACCAATTATATCCACATCTATGGTATTGACTGGGGTGGACCCCAGGGACTGCTTGGGACTTTTACATTAGATGATGCAAATTTCGTGTTTGAAAACGGGACTAATACATTGAACACCGATACGGTCAACTGGGATGTAAATACGACCGGTTTCGGCAACGCATATAATGCCCCTGTAAGTTACGGGTTAAACGGTGTGAGCCCATGGGGTTATCATCCACCTATATCCTCAACTGCAGAATGGATCTGGGACCCAAGCGGGAATTCGTATTTTGCTAACAAGTCTTATTTTTCTACAAAAATTATTCCTATCTCTGTTCCTGCACCTGAGCCATCGACTATGCTTCTGGTTGGAGCCGGACTTTTAGGAATGGGTTTTGCTATAAGAAAAAAATAATATTTTTTTGTTTTTTTAATGGATTATTTCTTATATGCAGCGCGCATATAATATGTTCAAATATATTCAAGAATCTTCATAGGGGCCGAGGAATCGTTCCCCATTGAAGTGAATTAGATGTGTAGCCGAGTCAGCTATCCAGACTTCAGTTTCCCAGGATATATCATCAAGATATTTTACCATTGTCCGGCGATCAATAAAAGCAGTTACATATACTAGTCCAGCTTTAGAGCCTGAAAATAATTTTTGTAATTCCTGTCGTCTTTTGGGATTTACTGGCCCGTGACTGGTAACTGCTTCAATCAGAACGAGCCAGTTCTTTTCTACGTAATGCACTACGACATCGGGCATCTTGCCATGCTCTTCTATCTCAACCCCTAACTTTTTAAGTGCATGTGAATCAAAAAATGCCCATTTAGACTGTGTGTCACCTACATATATGACGTAACCTCCTGGTGTAAAAATCGGACAAAAATCATCAATAATTTTTTTCACCAATACGTTTTGACCACCCGGTGAAAGCTTAATATCCAAAACATTTGATATTTTCACAGGGATGCGATTTATATCTCGTTCCCGCGCATAGAGTTGTTTGAGTGTTTTTACTGTGCGTAGATACTCGCGTAAATATTTATTCCAACTTGGTTTACCAAACTCTCGAAGAAGTTTTAAAGCAGCCGGCTCAATTTGATAAACTGTTTTCCCGCTGTTTGTTGGTCTGGAGGGGTTATCCGGGTTAGGAACAATCAGCGCCGCCTGTACAAATTGATGAACTGTCTGGCGACGGACTGTTTCTCTACTATTAGGGGCATATTGTTTACCATAATATTTAGCAAAGAATTCCATCATTGGTGTAATTCCAATTAATTTATCTTTTGCTGATTCCCACTTCTCGTTAGGTTTGAGGTCTAATAAAGAAAGCAGTGTTAGAGCAGATCGTTCATTCAGTTGCTGTTTAGGAAAACCAAGCAGTTCCAAAATCTTTAGAGCTTCCCTAATCTTACGCTTTGTTTTTTCTATCTCAGCTTTTTTAGCAATCATTTTTGCATATTTTTTTCAAAAGAAGATCCACTGTTTCCTGATCAGGCATTCGATGCTTTATGTGTGCCCCTAGCTGTAACAACTGCTGGCGGGTAGGATAACGCATTTTCCTAAGATCAGTGGCATTGACCTGTGTATGTCCGCTAAACAGTCTAAAATATTGGTCACAGAGCGAAGAATTAAGGTACAAGGCTAAACCATTGGCCATGTTTGCAGATAACTCCTTACCTCGTGAATGAAAATAATTCAGGTGGTTCTCAAACCCAACAAGCGAAGTTTTAATCTTGTGGGGATCATATACCGCAGCAACAATGCGTCGCCTCTCTTCTTTTGATGAAAAACGCTTGGTGAGGACATAATATCTATTGTCTATCAATAAATCTTCTGTACGCTCTGTGATAATAATCGCATTCGATTTCTTTCCTGATTTAGCAGGCCAATTTACAAAACCATCTTCGAAATGACATGGATAGATGAGTGGCGCAGTACCATGTTCTGGTAGAAAACGAAGATGATCCTCTGCTCGAAAATCCACAACACGACCTGTGGAAACATCCAAGTCTAGCTCATCGAGTGATGTTGCAAAATTTCTCATTTGCTCCATTATTCTGTCATCTCCATTGCTCATTATAAGATAAATAAAGGCATCGCGATCACCCGGTAAAATCACATGCTCATATGGCACAGATCTTTCCGTTGCTTTTTCAAAATCCATGGCTTCAGATGAAGAGATTATCAAGCAATCAGGTTTTCGCTCTCCTCTGATGGCATAATAAATCACATTTTCCTGTAAAACATTATCATCTCCGAATGCTTTTTTGCGGGATTTAAACGAGTGAATATGTTGCAGACTCATCATATCCAGCAGTGCAATGCGGAATCGGCGGAAATATGGACCATTACAAAAACTCCGGGGAGTAATTGCTACTAATTCACCTGTAGACTCTAACATTTGGGCTGATAACCATACGAAAGCAGCATATAGGTTAGATACCTCAACTCCGGCTGCATCGAGCAATCTGCGTGTCGCTGATTGCTCAGAGATTTTTTTATACGGTGGATTCAGAATTGCATGAGTAAACCGTTCACACTGAACTGCAAAAAGTCCATCCTCTGTTTGTGCTATGGCGCTTGTTAAAAAATCTTCCGTGCGTATTTCTCCTAAAAATGGAATGTCTGCTTCTTTACATATAGATTTACATCTCAACATTGTTTCATTCAAATGTGGCAAAACAGATTTATCATTTTCGTATGCAACTACCTTAATCGAAAGTGGACGCTGTTTCCTCAAAAGTAACATTTCAATGCAAGCAGCAAACAGAACACCTACGCCGGCTCCAGAATCCAAAATCCTAACATGCTCTCTATCCTGCTTAAATAATGATGCCATAAACTGTGCAATTTTAGCGGGTGTTAAGAACTGTCCAATTCTCGACCGTTCCTGTCGACAGCTATTGCCGTTTATGTGTTTACGTGTAATGTCTAATGTGTTTGATAGTTCAGCTTTCATAATTAATTTATGTAAATAAGCAATTATAGTTCCTAAATTTTTATTTTTTAAAATGGTTTATATTTTAATAATATTTAGTATAGCGAATGATAATTTACTTTGAAAGCTCTTTTGATAAATGGTTTGGCAAATTCCGTAACAGGCGCATGAAGTTTTAAGCCTGCACGGGACTGCCAAACCATTTGTTAATGAGATATATTGGGAAATAAAAAAAGGGGAAAAGCATATTGCTTTCCCCCTTGTATTTTCTGATTGCTGCCGCTTTACACCTTACTGTGCCGGCGGTGGCGGGAACGGGTTTACTTCCGGAAGCGGATAACCCGGATTGGATGTTGTTCTCGGATCGAGCAGCTTCTTCATGCCGATTACCAGTTCATGATAGTTGCACATTGCAGGGCCGGTTATCCATGTCATCGGTCCTAATGGCCATGTCGGCATCATCTTTCTTTTTACCGCCTCGACGATTGTTCCAACATAACCGTTTATAAATGTTGCACCCGCTTCTATGTCATGCTCGAAGTAGATTATAGGCTCAACCTCGGAGAAGTGGCACATCTGATAGGAGTTCACCCAGTCGCTGTGGCTCAAGTCTTCGACGAAATGTCCTTTCTTGTATGCGTCTTCGATTATTGGCCACATGAATTCGCTTGTCCTGATGGTGTGGTCTATGGAGTCGAAGCCGAAACCGCCGAGTACGAAGAAGTCTCCCGCAGGTCTGTAAAGTCTGTTTGACATTCCACATCTCAAAGCTTCGCCTATTGCATGGGAGCCGGTCTTGTAAAGATCGGAGTTTTCGTCAAGGTAAGTCCCTTCATGGTCATTTACAATGTCGTCAAGAACCTTCTTCTCATATTCAAGCTGACGTGGTGATGAGAAACCCATCAACGATACAGCCATAATATTTTTCCACTGGTGCTGGAATTTGGGCCATCTTTCCCAGAACTCTTCAACGGACAGACAGTTGTCTGCAAGTATCCAGTTTGCACCTTCCTCATGGACAGCGCCTGCAATCTCTGAGTGTCCGATGTCATACATTGCGTCGCCAAGCTGATGCTTGGATTTAAACTGTATGAGCTTCAGGCAGAAACGATCTTTCGGGAGATCCATATGGAAGTCCGGATTTGCTCCCTTAACAGGGTATATTCTCGGTCCCGGATAGGGAAACAACTTTACTGACATTGTTGTTACCATTCCCAGTCCGCCGCAGTGCCCTGTGTCTGCCCGTACCAATCCTTTGAGATTCACCCCTGCGCAGTCGCCCCAGAACCAGCCGGCTGCATTGTTTCCCCTTGAACCTAGTTTTAATAGGTCTCCGTTGGGTAGAACCCAGTCGCAGGCAAGTATGCCTCTGTTGAAACCATACTTGTGCCCCATGCCTCCCATACCCTGGAACAGGTTGTTTGCCATTACGGAAACCTGTGAGCCGGCTTCCGGTGTGGTTATTGAAAGCCCGACCTTGTGCGCTTCTGCCTGTAGCTGTGCGTAAGTAACGTAGGGCTCAACGACTGCATACATGTTCTTTTCATCCAATTTCAGAATCCTGTTCATCCTTTTGGGATCGATGATTACCGTGTCAGGACGAACCGGGATTGTAGGAGGAAGAAGATTTGTTCCTACCGGGATGTAGTTGAAACCGTATCTGTTGGCAAGCTGGATTATGGCCTGTATCTCCTCCGTGCTGCTTGGGAGCGCCACAGCCGCAGGCCTGTATCTTCCTGACTGGACATGGGTGCTGTAAAGAAGCCACATGTAGCTGTATGCAGTTGTTACTGCCGGATCATCGCAAACATTCTTTGGCCCTAAAGCATCTTCAAGAGCCTGATATGCGCCTAATGGTAAACTCATTTTCCTTATCCTCCCCGCTTTATTATAAAGCCATTTCGATTAGTTCAACGAGACTCAGCATCTTTATCTTGCTGCCGTCAGCCTTTATTGCATCGCCAAGGTTTGATTCGCACCACGGACATGAAGAGACAAGCGCTTCAGCACCTGTATCCTTTGCTTCGTCTACCCTTTCCTTTGCCGAGTATGCCGCAAACTCAGGATATGCCGACCTTACGCCGCCGCCTGCTCCGCAGCACCATGAGAACTCCCTTATCCTTTCCATCTCAACGAACTCAAGTCCGGGGATGGCATTCAGCACATTGCGCGGAGCATCATAGATTCCGCCTGCGCCGAAGTTTCTCTTCCTCGGAGGATTTGAAACACCCCACTTTTCCCTTTCGCCCTTCCAGAGGTCTTGTTTTTCTCCGCCTCTTCCAAGATGGCATGGATCATGCCAGGTGACTCTCATGTTGACCTTTTTATTGAATTTGAGTTTCCCCTCTTGTATGAGCTGGTCCATGAACATCATGCTCTGCATGACATCATAATTCCTCTTAGCCACGCCCGGATAATGTCCCTCAAATGCTCCGTAGCATCCTGAACATGAGGTTATGACCTTTTTTACGCCAAGCTTGTTGAATGTATTCACGTTGTCTACTGCATATTCATTGAAAACATCTTCCATGCCGACCTTTAAAACCGGGCTTGCGCAGCATCTCTCGTTGTTGCCGAGAATGCCTACATCCACTCCGGCTGACTGCATTATACGAAGTGTTGACTGTGCAACCTTCTGGAGGTCAGCGTTAAATGAGTATGTGCATCCTGCAAAATAAAGGACTTCAGCCTTTTCTTTATTCAAGTCCTTTACCTTCATCTTCCTTGCCCAGTTCCCCCTTCTGTTCTTGGGCTGCTGCCAGGGGTTGTCATTCTTCTGTATGCTCTCGACTGCAGGCATATGCGCGGGGAGAGGTCCTTTCCCCATCTCTACAACATATTTCCTGAGTTCATGGAATATCTCAAGAGGTTCCATGTCCCTTGAGAATTTGCATGTAACGTCGCATCCGCCGCAGAGGGTGCAGGTGTAAATAACTTCAAGCGCCTTGTCGGTAAGCTCTATCTCACCTTCGAGAAGCCCCCTTGCCACATCGAAGCGTCCCTGTGCTGAATATGCATCATAGAGATACATTCCGCTTGAGGGGCAGATCTTTGCTCTGTCCTTGCTCTTTACGCTCCAGGCATGGACCCATTTGCAGGTCGAACACCTTTCGCAGTTGACTAAATCCCATCTGTATTTTTCAAGTCCTTCTAATTTATTATGTCCTTCGGAGCCCATTATCTCTTTTCCTCCTGTTCTTTTTTAGAATTAGAATCCTAGTTTCCCGGGATTCATTACATTGTTAGGATCGAGGTAATCTTTTAATGTTTTTGCCGTCTTATACTGAATGGTGTTTCTGCCATGAACTATCTGGGCCCATTTCCCGTACGCCCTTGTGTATAAAGCGCCCTCTGTGTACATCGCCTCGCTTGCTGCTTCGTGAAGTTTCTTTACCTGTGCGCATTCGTCAGCATCATTGGGGTTAAAGGGGATGCTGAATTCAACGTACGCCACCCTTCCTGTTTCAATGGGCTGGACGTAGATGCCAATGTCTGAGGCCGGATAATCGAGCCTGTTTGCTTCTGCTTTCATGACATCAACAAAGTCAACTGTCCTGTCCAGCGTGGTGAGGAAGAATATGTCTGAACTTCCTCCCTTATAAGCTTCCTTCCAGTAAACTTCCTTATCCCAGCAGCGTCTAAGATTCTTTGCAAAGAACGGAGCGGCCTTGGCTGCGCCTTTTATATCAAGCGTAGGCCTTACTCCGAAATCCTGTGCTGTGTCGAGAAAATCCGCTTCCTGATATGCGATCCTTTCTTCAGGGCGTCTCTTTAATCCGCCTATTACGAAGACCTGTACATACTTTGGAAGATTCCTTTTCAAGGATTGGAAATCATCAGGCATGTTGTCCGCCAGTATTGCGGCGAGATTTGCGCGGTTTAATACGAAGCATTCATAGCCAATCCATTTGCGAAGGACTTTTTGCGTAAAATTGCTGGCTTCTTTTATGCAGTCAAAAGAAGTGAAGTATATTCTTTCTTTTACAGGGAGAGGTTCTGCCATTATGTTTGCCCATGTGATTATCCCGAGTGTCCCCTGTGCGCGCGTGTAAAGCCTGTTCCAGTCAAAGCCCGGTCCCCAGGGACCTACAAGGTCTGTGCCAATGTCTTTTGTTGTGTCCATGAGTTCTGGAGGCGCAGGTGCGGCAGAGCCTGTTCTGAATATGTCCCCCTTGGGCATTATTATCTCTGCGGTGTACATAGGTTCGCTGTATACGAATTCTGCAACAGCCATCGGATGTGCTTCAAGATGAGCTGTGAGCACTGACTGGTCTTTGCGCGGAAGAAGGGGCATCATGGCGCGCAAACCTTCCTTTTCAAGTGCTTCCTGCAGTTCGTTGTAATTGACGCCGGGCTGAATGCGGGTGGCACGGTTCCTGTAGTCAACCTTGAAAATCTGTTTCCATCCTGACAGGTCAACGATAACTCCGCCTATCCTCGGTATGGTACATCCATAATTATGAGTGCCTGAGCTTGCGGGTATTAAAGGAAGAAGAGTTTCATTGGCAAGCTTTACAAGCTTTACTACTTCATCGGTATTGCGGGGATGGACGACAAAGGTCGGCCTCCCTTCCGGCTCGAGGCTTCTGTCCTTCGAGTACCTGGCAATTGTTTCAGGATCGTTCTTTACGTTCTGGTCTCCTACAATTGCCGAGAGTTTCTTCTTTAATTCTGCATTGTAATTCTGCTTTTCGGCGACAACCTCTTTGTAAGGCTTGTCCTCTAAAGGCTTGATGTAATCTACTTTGGCAGGATTCAAATTCTTCGCGGGCATTTGTTACCTCCTGGGTTATATCTTATATTTATTTTATTTAGTTGCTGTATGCCTGTTTCTAATCTTCGAACACAAAGTTCTATTGTCCGAATAATGGGGATTTGTCAAGCAAAACTTCCACCTTGATTTTTCCTCTTTGTCCCGTCTTTTTTAGGTTAAGAACCTATATCAAAGCAAGCATATAATTTTTATTATGACCTTATGACCTAAGTCATAGAAGGGAAGGTTTAAATTACCTATATTAGGAATAGAATAATGAAAAAGAGTAAAACAAAATTTTCTTACATAAGGGAGAAAAAATGAAAAGAAAGATAGTTATAATAGATGAAAACAAATGCAATGGTTGCGGAGAGTGCATACCTAATTGTCAGGAAGGTGCAATTCAGCTTATAGGCGGAAAAGCGAAGCTTCTTGCGGAAAAATACTGTGATGGACTTGGCGCATGTTTGGGCACATGCCCCATGGATGCGATAATAGTTGAGGAAATGGAAGTCTCTGAAGATTTCGATGAGAAGGCTGTAAAGAAACTTCTTGAGAGCCAGGGGAAGAAGTTTGTACCTGTGGCAGAGCAGGTGCGGCCTCATCATGCGGGCGGCCATGCTTTCGGCGGATGTCCCTCTTCAGCAACAAGGACTTTCAACAGGGAGTCGGAGAGTGCCGCGTCCAGTGCTCCAACTGCTGAGATAAAGTCAGAACTCATGCACTGGCCTGTTCAGCTTTGTCTTGTTGCTCCCTCAGCGCCGTTCCTCCAGAACTCGCATCTTTTGATAGCTGCCGATTGTGTTCCCTTTGCCTATGCGAATTTTCACCAGAAGTTTTTAAAGGACAAGGCGCTTCTTATAGGATGTCCAAAGCTTGATGACATTGAATTTTACAGGGAGAAACTTACTGAGATATTCAAGCATAGCAATATAAAAAAGGTTTCAATCGTCCACATGGAAGTTCCCTGCTGTTTTGGTCTTGAATCAGCAGTAAAAAACGCCATACAGGAGTCAGGGAAAGACGTTCCCTTTGAAAGGGTCATTGTCTCTGTTGATGGAAATATAAGACAGTAAAGAAAATCAATTATCCCCGAAGCGGGGACAGTTATGTATATGCTGACCTCGCCTCCCCTTTTTAATGAAACTTCTCATTTACATATGAAATAATAAACTATATTTTTTCTTCACAAATTTTTTATTTTGCATTGATAAATTCTTATCAATTACAGAGTTTTTTTATAAATATGGTTGGCAGGCGAGTATAATAATAATGGAAAGGAATGTGAGCTTGAAAAAAAAGATCATAACTATCCAGCAGATAATGACCAAAAAAATTGTCACTGTAGGGTTTGATGACAATCTATCAACAGTGAAAGAGATATTTGATCACCTGAAATTCCATCATTTGCTTGTAGTTGATTCAGATGAGCTTTTTGGGATTGTGTCAGACCGGGATTTGCTAAAAGCGCTAAGCCCCAGAATCGGGACCGTGTTGGAAACTCCTGATGATGAGGCAACGCTCAATAAAAAGGTGCATCATATCATGAGCCGGAAACCGCTTATTACATTGCTACCCGATGCCACAATAATTGATGCAGTAGATTTGTTTAGTAAGCACAACATATCCTGTATTCCTGTTGTGGACAATGACTATAAACCTATAGGACTGGTGAGCTGGAGAGATATCCTTAGAGCATTAGTTAACCAGTTAGAGGAGTTGGAGGGAATTTAATGGCGCCTGACAAATATATAGAAGACAAGGAAAACAAGGTAAAGATAGATGCTGTCATAGACGGCAAGACCGGAGAGCTTGATTTCAATACGCTTAAATCCGGCGGTGTTATAAAACAGCGGCAGAAGGACCTTTTCACAGTGAGGCTTCGCTGTCCCGGTGGGCGGGTGCCTTTAGACAGGCTTGAAAAGATTGCACAGGTAGCGAAGAAATACGGCGGTGATTATGTCCATATATCTGTAAGGCAATCTATTGAAATAACCTATGTGAATTTCCATGATTTTGCAGCGCTAAAAAAAGACCTTGATGCAATCGGGCAGGAGATCGCCTCCTGCGGGCCAAGGGTAAGGGTCCCGACAGCCTGCTCAGGATGCGAGTATAATCCCAATGGCGTGACAGACACGCAGAAGATGGCAAAGATGGTAAATGACACTTTCTTCGGCAGGGAGTTAAACCATAAATTCAAGATATCCTTTTCCGGATGCCCCATAGACTGCGCGCGCACCACCGAGATGGACATGGGGTTTCAGGGTGCTGTGAAACCTGTTTGGACTGAAGACATCTGCACAGGATGCAGGCTCTGCTCTTTTACATGCCTTGAAGGCGCAATCGAAGCAGATGCAGAAACAGGTCATCCAATATATAAAAAAGAAAAGTGTCTTTACTGCGGTGACTGCATAAGGACATGTCCTACCGACGCATGGGCGGGCGAGATAAGCGGCTGGATGGTGCGTGTAGGAGGAAAGCACGGACGCCATCCTGTTGTTGGAAGAAAAATCGCTGAGTTTGTTTCTGATGAGAAGCTTGCACCGATTATAGACAGGACACTCGAATGGTATAAAAAAGCCGGCAAGGGGAAAGGGAGAAAAAGGATATGCACGCTTCTTTTACAGGATAGCGCATGGGAAGATTTTATATCTTTTATGAAACCTGTGCTTGGGGAAAATGCGGTTCTATCGCCGCTGCCGCCTACTCCGGTGGAAATCCACTTTGAGAAAAAATAAAAAATAAGAACACAACCGTTGATTTTTATTTAAGCAGGAGAATCTTAATATAGAATAACAAAGAAATACGTCCTTATAAAAAACTAATAGAAACTATGACTTAGGTCATAGTCTTTTTTGTTAAGGTTAGTAGATTAGTTGAGTAGAACTAAATATTAAACCGTTGGGGGGCGTAGTTATGAGACCAAAGTTGTGTTCCTTGATCCTGCCGTTGTTTATTGTCCTTTTTATTTCATCTTCAGTATTAATCTTTGCTATAGATATCCCGCAAGACAGCAAAGACTGCATTGAATGCCACACAAAAGAGAAGGTAGCGCGTGCCACTATCGATGAGTGGATGCAGAGCCGCCATTCACTAAACAGTGTCGGTTGCTATGACTGCCACAGAGCGGAAGCTACTGACCCTGATGCTGTAAGCCATTACGGCAAGACCATATCAGTTATCGTAAGTCCCAAGGATTGCGGCGGATGCCATCAGAGAGAGGCGGCAGAATTCGGGAACAGCCATCATGCCAAAGGAGCGGATATACTTGGTTCCCTGGACAATCTTCTTGGAGAATCAATAGAGGGGATTGCAGCGGTAAACAGCGGCTGCAAACAGTGCCATGGTTCAGAAGTAAAAGTTCTTGAAGGGGGAAGGCTTGACCCTGCAACTTGGCCAAATACCGGCATCGGAAGGATAAACCCGGATGGAAGCAGGGGCTCATGCTCTGCCTGTCATTCAAGGCACAGCTTTTCAGTAGAGATTGCAAGGCGCCCCGACAACTGCGGCAAATGCCATCTCGGACCTGACCATCCGCAGAAAGAAATCTACGATGAATCAAAGCACGGCATAGCATTTTATGCGAACGAAGACAGAATGAATCTCAAGGCGCAACCCTGGGTGCTGAGCAAAGATTACTCGGCAGCCCCGACCTGCGCGACCTGCCACATGAGCGCGACACCTGAGCTTCCTGTGAGCCACGACATAGGTATGAGGATAAGCTGGACCTTAAGGCCTGAAGTATCAAAGAAGCTTGATAACTGGGAAGTAAGAAGAGGCAATATGAAAAAGGTTTGCGGCGAATGCCATTCTCCAAAATATGTGGATGGCTTTTATACCCAGTTTGATGAGGTTGTAAATCTTTACAACAACAAATTTGCGATCCCTGCAAAGAGCATAATGGAAAAGCTCAGAGAATCAAAAAAGCTAACTCCGACGCAGTTCGATGAAAAGATAGAATGGACTTATTATCTTCTCTGGCACCATGAGGGAAGAAGGGCAAGGCATGGCGCTGCCATGATGGGGCCTGATTATACGCAGTGGCACGGGTTCTTCGAGGTGGCCGAGAGGTTCTATACAGAGTTTATCCCTGACGCTGAAGCGCTTTTTCCCGGAGTGACGAAAGATGTAATGGATATGGATTTTAACGCATGGAAGAAGGGAATTTCAAAAGAAGAAAGAGACAAGATTAAAAAATACTATCAGGAAAGATACGGCCAGTAAAAATTTAAATCTTAAAGAGCATGGCGAATACATACAAGGTAGAGATACCAGACTATTCATACTGGAAAAACCAGATAAAATGCCAGCAGGCATGTCCGGTGCATACCGACTCAGGCGGTTATGTCCGCGCAATCGCCGCAGGCAATTATGAGCAGGCTTATCTCATAGCAAGGGGACCGAATCCTCTTGCATCCATTTGCGGCAGAATCTGCGGCGCTCCATGCGAGGCTGCATGCCGCAGGGGCTCTGTTGATGAGTCGGTTTCCATAAGGGCATTGAAGAGGTTTGTGATCGAAAGCCTTAACCTTGAAGCGGACAGGAACCTTGCAGAAAAATTCTTCCACCGGGTCAGAAATTTCCTTTCACCGCAGGATTGTACGGCTGAAGAGGAACTAAGTTCGCTCAGAAGTTTTTTAAGCGGAAAAGAGATACCAAAACCGCAGGGGGAGAAAATCGGCATCATAGGCGCAGGCCCCGCCGGACTTGCTGCAGCCCATGACCTATGTCTCCTTGGATTAAGGCCTGTGATATATGAGATGGAATCTGTCCCTGCAGGGATGCTCTATCTTGGTGTTCCTGAATACAGGCTTCCGCGGAATATTATAGAAGCTGAAGTCGAGGTGATTAAAGCGCTCGGAGCAGACATCATATGCAATATGCAGGTTGGTAAAAATGTAACTCTTGAAGGATTAAGACAGCTCCACAAGGCGACTTTAATCGCAGTAGGCGCCAAGAAATCTGCCAAGATACCTCTGCCCGGAGTTGATGCGGAAGGAGTCATCGGAGGAGTTGATTTCTTAAGGTCAGTGTCATTGGGAGAGCCTATAAAACTTGGGGCGAGAGTCGTTGTAATAGGGGGCGGCAATGTTGCTTATGACGTTGCGCGGACTGTGCTTAGGCAGGAAGAATATGACATATCCAGAACTGCCCTGCGCCAGCCGCAGGTAAAGGAAGTGATGCTCTGCTGTCTGGAGTCCCTTTGCGAGATGCCTGCCGATGACGTGGAGATAAGGGAAGGCGAAGAAGAGGGGGTAAGCCGTTACAACAGCATGGGACCGAAAGAGATATTAACCGAGAACGGCAGGGCAAAAGGTGTTGTATTCAAAAAAGTGCTTTCCGTATATGATGAGAACAAGAGGTTCTCTCCTGTTTATGACGAAGCTCAGCTTACCACGCTTGAAGCTGATACGGTAATACTTGCCATAGGACAAAGGGCAGACCTTTCATTCATAAGTCCTGAAAGGGACAATATAAAGCTCACAGAAAGGGGACAGATAATCGTTGACCCCGACACCCTTCAGTCTTCAGCCCCTGATGTTTTTGTTGCAGGCGATGTTGCCCATGGAACAAAGCTCATGATAGATGCCATTGCAAGCGGGAAAAAGGCTGCAAGGTCTATCTTTGAATATGTAACAGGGAAGAAACTCCTCCTTGAAAGGAAAGCCTCTTTTACCATTCTTGAAAATTATTACCGCGACAAAACCTATGACAAAATAAAGCGTGTACATCCTCCTTCTGAACATCCTGACGAGAGGAAAAAATCTACCAAGATATCTGTTGAAAAAAGCTTTGATGTTCCCATAGCGGTATCTGAGGGAGTCCGCTGTTATTCCTGCGATATCCAGACAATATTTCATAGCGAAAGGTGCATACTCTGCGCGGGTTGCGAGGATGTCTGTCCGCGCAGGTGCCTTCGGGTAGTGCGCGTAGAGATGATAAAGGGAGACGAGAAACTGGGATCACTTCTTAAAAAGAGATACGGGGAAGACGCTCCCAGGAAGGGGAGTGCAGTCATAAAAGATGAAACAGAGTGTATCAGGTGCGGGCTATGCGCCAAAAGGTGCCCTGCTCTTGCTATCACTATGGAGCAGTTCAAATTCGAGGAAAAACTTGCAGTAAAAGAATATTAGGTCTGGAACAGCCAAGCTGTTTTAAAAATTATCGTATAAATTTTGAAAAAGGGAGTCTGCAAAATGGATGACGGAGAAAAGATAGACCGCCGCACTTTTATTGAGAAGGCGGGATTCTATTCATTCTGGCTCACACTGGCGGCAAGCGTTGCAGGGGTTGTTAAATTCCTTATGCCCGATGTTTTTGACGAGCCGTCAACGTCTTTCAGGCTTGGCAAGCCTGAAGAGTTCACAAAAGACGGCGGGACAAGGCTCGAAGACAAGAACCTCATGATTTTCAAAGATCCTGAAGGGCTTTATGCCATATCTGCCATATGCACGCATCTTGGATGTATAGTGGGAGAAACGCCAGCAGGGTTTGCATGTCCCTGTCACGGCAGCAGGTTCGATAAGCAAGGAATTGTGGCTGGAGGCCCTGCTCCCCGCAATCTCCCCTGGTTCAAGATATATTTATCGCCTGAAGGATACCTGATGGTTGATACAGCGGCTACTGTGACCATCGGGGAGAAGTTCAAAATATAATTACGTTAGGAGCAATGGCCATGTCAACTTCAGATAAGAAGGGAGCTGCATCGGTTTTTATTGAGAACTTTAAGCGCATACCTTTTTCTTTCAGGGACGCTTTTTCGCGCCATGATATTCCGCCGGAATCTGAAAGGGAAAAGGCTGCCGCGGTTTTCTCGAATTTCTTTCTTCATCTTCACCCGACGCGTGTAAGCTCTCATGTGGTTAAGCCCACATATACGCTGGGGCTGGGACTGATGTGTGTTTTCCTTTTTCTTATACTTGGTGTTACCGGTGTGGTGCTGATGATATATTACATCCCCCACGTTGACGGAGCCTATGCTTCTGTAAAGAACATAAGGTATGCGGTTACCGGCGGCAAGTTCGTAATAAATGTTCACAGATGGTCAGCTCACGGCATGGTTCTTGTGGTCCTCCTTCACATGATGCGCGTATTCTATACAGGCTCATACAAAGCACCCCGGGAATTTAACTGGATGATCGGAGTGGTACTACTTTCCCTTACACTTGCTTTGAGTTTTACCGGCTATCTTCTTCCCTATGACCAGCTTGCATACTGGGCAATGACTATAGGCGCTAACATAGCGGGCTCTCTTACTGAGCTGACTGACGCAATCGGAGTGACAAAATTCTTTGATCCCGGAAAACTTCAAAAACAGCTCATCATAGGCGGCAACACCATAGGAGAACCTTCTCTTATAAGATTTTATTTCCTCCATGTAATATTTCTTCCCATTGTCATCAGCATTTTCATAGGCGTACATCTCTGGAGGATTACAAAGGATGGCGGGCTTTCAAAGCCGCTTGACAACAAGCAGTTTACAGAGTCCGTAAACCCGGATGATGAAAAGAGCCCCAATCCGGACAAGACTTATGGTCTCATGTCGCTTATCCGGGGGAATACTCCGCAGGTAGGCAATTACTCCGACGACACAGTGCCCACATGGCCAAATGTGTTGCTTGCAGAAGGGGCGGTATTTATTTTCTGCCTTGCGGCAATGAGTCTTTTATCTTTGTTCTTTGATGCTCCTCTCAAGGAGCTTGCAAACCCGTCTGTCCCGGAGAATCCGGCCAAGGCTCCATGGTATTTCCTCGGTCTGCAGGAGCTTGTAAGCTACTCTGCATTTGTGGGAGGTATCCTTGTTCCAAGCATTACAGTGCTGGGGCTTATGCTTATTCCATTCCTTGACAGAGAGCTTCATGACGTAGGGGTATGGTTTTCAGGTTCAAAGGGCATTTCCGTTGTAAAGCGCTCGGCTGCTTATGGATTCTTCTCGCTCGTCGTACTCATAGCGTTTACAATAAAGTTCGGCTGGCTCAGGAGCTGGTTTCCCGGAGTTCCCCAGATCGTGATAATAGCCATCAATCCTGCAACGGTGATCATAGGGCTCTTTGCCCTCTGGTATTTCAAAATATTAAAGGAAACGGGGTCTATGCGCCTGGCGTCAATTGCGGCGTTTACACTTTTTGTAATAGGTTTTGCAGTGCTGACTTATGTTGGTACTTTCTTAAGAGGACCTAACTGGGAGTTTTTCTGGCTTCAATCCCAGTGGCCCGGGATACATTTTGACTGATAACAGTTTATTAAAAAATCTCAGGGGAATTTATTTTTAAAGCTATGCGGACTCTAAATCATAAAAAGAGATAAGGGCTAACAGAATGAGGAAATTTTTTGCAATATCAAGTATTGCGGCACTGCTTCTCCTGCTTATAGCTGCCTTTATTAATATCCGTCCGGAATGGAAATATTATCAGAGGCAGTATAAGAAAGTTGCCAGGGAAAAAATCAAGGATGAGGCAATCTTAAAGATCATTCTCGATAAAGATATTTCCCTTGAACAGAATTACATATCATCATTCGGCAAAGTGGACAGGTGTGTTGCCTGCCATCTTGGGATTGAAAATCCTTTTATGTCGGACGCTCCACAGCCTTTCACAGCCCATCCCGGAAATCTGTTAAAGATACATCCGACAGAAAAATACGGATGCACCGTCTGCCATGAAGGGCAGGGAATCGCGACAAAAACCAGAGATGCCCATGGCATAGGGGTTCCTTATGTTGAGCGACCAATGCTCACGGGGCCATTTGTCCAGTCATCATGCCTTAAGTGCCACGAGAACCTTAGAGACATAGGCGCAGATGTTGCGGCAAGGGGAGAAAAAATATTCAGAGAAAAAGGATGTCAGAACTGCCATAAGATAAAAGGGGTGGGAGGTCATCTAGGTCCTGACCTCACTTTAATTTCTGATGCAAGCATATATCTTAAACACGCTACCGAGCCAAATCTGCATGAGTATCTCAAGAGATTTAAAGGAAATTACAACACGGCTTTTATCTATGAGTCGGTTCTTCTGCCTAAGGCACAGCCTCCGGATTCAGCAATGGTGGATTTTCATCTCACAGAAGCAGAAGCATTTCCCGTCACTGTTTATCTGAAAGGGATGACAAAATCGAATGTTCCTTCTTCGTATATTCCTGTTGAAGCACAAAAAGAGGAGACAGGACGCGAGCTCTTCATGGAGTTCTGTTCGGTCTGCCACGGCAGGGACGGCGAGGGTACAAAGCTTCCCGAACTTGGGAACAAGATAGGCCCTGCCATAGGCAACCAGCAGTTCCTCGCAATAGCAGACAGGGCAATGCTTGAATATATAATCACAAACTCCAAGGGGAGCGGGTCTATGCCTGCATGGGGGACCGCCGGAGGATTGGACAGGGAGAGGATAGAAAAAATCATAAATTACATAAAGTCATTGAGAGTGCCTTCTCCAACCTATCAGGAAATAATCGAAGCCGGAGGCAATCCGCAATACGGCGCAGAGCTGTTCATGGCAAACTGTTCCGGTTGCCATGGATTCGACGGCAAACACGAGATAGATCTTATTGGCCCTACATTGAACAATGCACAGCTTCTGTCTATGTCGACACCGCGCTTCTGGTACGACACTCTTACAAAAGGCAGGGAAGGAACTGCTATGCCCGCCTGGAGCTTCCTCGGAGGGGAACAGCTTGCTGATATTATAAGTTATCTGAATTCATGGAAAGCAGAGCTCTATGAAGCCGGCAAAGCGAACGGAAGGGGAGGGGCAGGAACTTCTGTTGCAAACGGGAAAGAATATTTCAAGATGAACTGCGCCGGCTGTCATGGGATCAATGCCGAAGGAAAAATCGGGCCAAGCCTGAAATCACCTGAATTCCTGAGAGTCGCAAGCAGGGGTTATCTTAAAAAGGTAATAACAGAAGGGCGCGAAGAAACAGCAATGCCTGCTTTCAGTTATCTCCAGCCGCAGGTGATTTCGGATATAGTGTCTTACATAAAGTCTTTTTATGCAGGTCCTGAAAAGCAGCTTCCATATATTAAGATCAGAGGCTCTGAATATAACGGAGAGAAAATTTATAAACGCATCTGCGCCCAATGCCATGGGATACGTGGGCAAGGGGGTGTGGGGCCCGGAATCGGAAGAAATGGTTTCTGGAAGCAGACATCTGAAGCATTTATAAAGGAAATGGCAATCTACGGCAGGAGCGGCACTCAGATGAGGGCGAACCTTGTGGGGAAAGGCGGACTTGTGGAAATTTCAGAAATAGATATTGAAGATACAATCGCCTATATCAGAACCTTCCTCGATGATGAAGAGAGCTTAAATCCGGCATTCATTGACGGCGATGCGCAGTTTGGAAAAGAAAGATTTGAAAGGGTATGCGGACAGTGCCACGGCAGAAGCGGAGAAGGAGGTATCGGTCCTGCCATAGGGAAATCCGGATTCCTTAACAGCGTGACTGACGGATTTATAGAGGCAATGGCAGTAAGGGGAAGGGACGGTACCGAGATGCGTTCCTTTACAGGGACATCCGCAACAGGTGATGAACTTGCACGCCTTGAGGAAAAGGAGCTTGCCAACATAATCGCCTATCTTCGAAGATCAGCAGTGCTGACAGACCCGAAGCCAAAGCTCCTTGTAGGGACACCGATTACAGGAAAGATGCTCTTTGAAAGGAACTGTGCCCAGTGTCACGGCGAAGAAGGAAGAAACAGCTTTGCCCCTGAGCTTGGCAATGCCAAGTTCCTTGCGGCAGCATCTGACAGTTATCTCCAGGCAACAATGGCACTTGGAAGACATCAGACCCTCATGAAGCCCATGATAAGAGGCGGGTCAGGCGTGGTTGAGCTCACCTCCCATGAGGTAAATGACATAATCTCGTATTTAAGAACACTGAACAAATAAATAAAATAAATAGAGGAGAATAATAAAATGGGAAACAAGGGAAGCATAACTCGAAGAAATTTTATTAAGGGTACGGCAGCTGTGGGAGTGGGCCTCGGGCTTGACGGGATGCTTTTTTCCCCTACGAAAATCCTTGCAGAAGAAAAAGGCGCCACAGGGTTGATTGAAAAGCTTTCCCAGTGCCCCTATTGCGGAGTGGGATGCGGAACAGTGATCAAGGCAGATCCTGCGACAGGAAAGATATTGGGTGTAGTGCCGGACAAACAGCACCCCACTAATAAAGGCGTCCAGTGCATAAAGGGTCTTAATGCAGACGAGCCCACTTACGTTGACAGGCTTACAAAGGTTCTCATAAGGAAAGACATGTCTGATCCTGAAAAAGGATACGAGTCAACCACAAAAGGGAGGTTTGACGACGATGTATGGCGAGAGGCGACATACGAGGAAGCAGAGGAACTGGTGGCGCAGAAAACCGCTGCGCTAATCAAAAAATATGGAGGCAACTCCATAGGTTTATACGGCTCCGGCCAGCTTACAGTGGAATCCCAGTGGATGGAAAACAAGCTGATGAAAGGAGTTGTTCAATCAAATTCCATCGAAGCGAATGCGCGTATGTGCATGACAAGCGCAGTCACTGCATACATAGCAACACTTGGCTCTGATACTCCGCCACTCTGCTATGATGATATCGAGCAGGCTGACATGATTACTTTCTGGGGGCATAATCCCCGCGAGTCGCATCCTATAGTGTTCTGGCGTGTGGCTGACCATAAGAAGAAGAACAATATCCCCACGCTTGTTTCAGATCCGAGGAGAACCGGTACTGTACAGGCTTTTGAGGCAGTCAATCCAAGGAACAGCTATCATTTCCCTACGATCAACGGCGACATATCCTGCCTCAATGCGATAGCTCACTGCCTTATAACGGAACATCCGCAGGTTATCGATTACAAGTTCCTCAAAGACAATGTGAACGGATGGCAGGAGTACATAGATGTAATAAAGAAGGAGTATTCTCCGGAACAGGTGAAAGACAGGACAATGATCGAGCCTGCGCTTATAAGGAAAACAGCTTCAGAATGGGCTGATGCCACAATGAAAGGAAGAGCGCGCGGAAAAGGCGGAGTTATCTCCTTCTGGGGGATAGGCTATAATCAGCATATCCACGGCCAGCATAATGTCATCAGTATAATCAACCTCCATGCACTTACAGGGAACATTTGCAGACCAGGGGCAGGACCATTCTCGATGACAGGCCAGCCCAATGCTATGGGGGAAAGACTTATGGGCGGCCTGACCAACAGGCTTCCCTTTAACGAAGGACTTCCCAATGAAAAGCACCGGGACTGGATAGCACAGTGCTGGAACCTGCCAAAGGAAAGGCTTTTAAAAACATCGGAATTGAAAAATCCCGGCATGATGATAGGGCTCTTTGAAAGAGCGCTAAAGGGTGATGTTAAAGCTATGTTTTACATCTATACGACCCATATTCACCAGCCAGATGTCAACAATCTCATAAGGCCAGCAATGAAAAAGATGTTTGTTGTTGTCCAGGACATATACAGGCACGCGCCTAATCTCGCATTTGCGGATGTAGTCCTGCCTGCTCTGACGTGGGGCGAGTGGCAGGGAGGAACATACATAAGCTCGGAAAGAAGATTCGATATCTGTGATGGTGTTGGAAAAGGGATAGAGGGACTTGAACAATGCAAGCCTGACCTTGATATGGCAATAGACAAGGGGATAAAGCTTGCAAACCTTCTCGGTCTCGATGGAAAGAAAATATTCCCTTATAAGAAGAAGAAATTCCATCCCAAAGGACAGGAGCTTTATGATTCTGAAGAAGTTTTTGAAGAGATAGTGAAGGCATCAAAGGGGACTGATGCTGATCTTTCCGGGATGCTTGAAGTGAGAGAAAAGGATGGCATAGGCTTGTATGACCAGTTAAGGATGCTGCGCGGAATTCAATGGCCTGCGCCGACATACGAAGCGGCAAAAGCAGGGGGCACGCTGCGCCGTTATATGGGACAGGAAGGCGACTGGCCCGGGAAACCTTACGGAATGTTCAGGAACAAGGATGGCAAGATGATTATGAAGCTTTGCCGCCAGGACTACTCGAAAAGAAAGGAAGTAAACAAGGAGCTCGCAAAGCTTGGTACGGAAAAGGGCTATTATGCGATCGACCATATGGATGTCATAGAAAAAGCACGCGACATGGCGCTGACGCCGGAACTTCCTGATTTTGAAGTGAGGGGCAAGCACTGGAGCAAAATTTCGAAGGACAAATATCCTTTCTGGCTCGGACTGGGGATTGTTTATGAACATTTTCACACGGCAAAGACAATACGCGGTGCAACGACAAGAAGACTTGTGCCTGAACAATATGTTGAGATGCACCCCGAAGATGCCAGGGAAAACGGGATACAGGACGGCGATAAAATCAGGATTATTACAAAACGCGGCTCATATGAAGGACGGGCAAGTGTAGGCGGCATAAGGAGCAAGGTGAAACCTGCAAGATCTGAAGTTCCAAAAGGATACTTATTCTCGCCGTGGAACCTTTCAGTTGCAGACTCTGCCGATCCTGCAAAAAACAGATGGCTTGTTAATGCAGTTTCTCACCGGGCATTTGATCCGGTTTCAGGACAGGTGGATTATAAAAAGCTTGCGGCAAGAATAGAA